>NZ_JBSFUS010000001.1:824270-1031745 GCF_053591915.1 Streptomyces sp. NPDC002853
GTGCGGTGCAGGGTCCGGCGGGTGCGGTGCAGGGTCCGGCGGGTGCGGTGCAGGGTTCGGTGGGCGGGGCTCAGCGCCTGCGGGCGGCGCGCAGGCGCCGGGTCCCTACGACCAGGGCCCAGCCCCCGGCGAACAGCGCACCGGCGACGGCACTGACGCCGAGCAGGGCGCGGGGGCCGGTGGCGGCGAGTTCAGCGGCTCCATCGGCGTACAAGGACCCTCCGGCGTCGGAGCGCTCACGTCCGCCGCCGCTGCCGCCGTCGGCGCCGGGGGCGTCGCCCCCTCCGGTTTCGCCGCTGTCCACGCCGGCGCTGTCACCGTCGCCGTCCCCGTCACCCTCGTCGATGCCGAAGGGGTAGTCCTCGGACTCACCCACCCAGTCACCGTCGTCGGCACGGCGCTGGACGACGGCGGCGGAGATGACGGCGCGCTCGGAGTGGGCCTCGGAGGTGAAGGAGAGCCGCACCTTGACGCTGAGGGTCCGCCCCGCCTTGACCGTGAACCCGGGGAATCCGTCGTCGAAGACGCCGATGTTCTCGTCCCGGTCGGTCCGCTCGAACCCGACGGGCCGCCAGCGTGTGCCGTCATGGAACTCCAACTGGACCTGCCGGGGCCGCAGCTCGCGCTCCTTGTCCACGATGACGACGACCGGGTGAATGTTCCCGCAGACACCACGGGTGGTGTTGTCCAACTCAACGGCCCAGCGCTGATAACCGCCCCCGGCCTCGTAGGACTCGGGCCCTCCCCGAATCCGCGTACCGATGGGAAACCCTTCACCGTTGGGGTCGGAGCAGGTGGGGGGCTGGGCTGCGGCGGGGGGTCGCCCTACGGGGGCGGCAGCCGCTGGAACCGTTCCGGACACGAGAGCGACGGCGACGGCGGCGATGCCGGAGGCGAGCGGGCGGCGGAGTCGCATGCGTGGCCTTTGCTGAGCGCGGAGCGGGCGGGAGCCGGAGCGGGAACGGGGCCGTAAGACAGGGATCATGGCCCGCGAGATTGCCACGCCTCCGCCTCTCCCCCGGCCACGCCACAGCTCCGTACGTCCGACTGGACCCCGTAAGTACGCCCTATCAGCCGACTTTCGGTTAATGGGGTTTCCGGAAAGGAGACCCGGCCGCAGCCCCGGCCCCTCCGGCATCCGAGAAGCTGGGTGCGGAGCCCCCGCCCCCTACCCCACCGGAAACGCCACGTTCGCCCGACCAAAGAGTGGTGCGAGGACCAGTTGGGCCGCGCCCTCCGCAACCGCCCGGTCTCCCCCGGAAGCCACCGCGACCGGCACCTCCGCGCCGCCGCCCCTCCTCGCGCGCTCGGTGATGACCGCGCCGACCCCTCGTACGAAGCGTTCCTCGTCGGTCAGGACCGCTCGGCCGCCCAGCAGCACGAGGTCGATATCGAGCAGGCCGACGAGATTGCCCGCCCCGACCCCGAGGACCCGCGCCGCCTCGTCCAGATCGCCCCGCGCCACCGCCGCCAGGCACAGCGCCTCGACGCAGCCACGGTCGCCGCACCCGCACCGCGGGCCGTCCAGCTGGATCACCTGGTGGCCGAACTCGCCCGCCCCCGTCCGCGCCCCGCGGTAAAGACCGCCGCCCAGCACGAGGCCCGCGCCCAGGCCCGTACCGAGGTGCAGATAAGCGAAGGACTCCGCGTCGCCGCCCAGCGCGAGCCCCAGCGCGGCGGCATTGGTGTCCTTGTCCACGACCACCGGCAGCCCGAGCCGCGCCGCGAACGCGTCCCGCAGCGGGAAGCCGTCCCACGCCGGAAACCCCGTCACGCGGTGCAGCACCCCCGCGGAGTGGTCGAGCGGACCGGGCAGCGCGATGCCGACGCCGAGCAGGCCGGTGGCGGACGAAGCGACCTCACCGCCCTCCGGCCCCCGGGCCGGCGGACGGACCACTTCCTCCACCACTTCCTCCACCACCTCCACCGCCGCGTCCACCACCGCCTCCGCACCGGCGGCGAAGTCCAGCGGAGCCCGGCGTTCCGCGACCACGTGCCCCGTCAGGTCGGTGAGGACCACCGTCAGCTCGTCGCGATCCAGGTGGAGGCCGATCGCGTGACCGGCGTCCGGGACGAGCCGCAGCAGCGTCCGCGGCTTGCCGCCCGTGGAGGCGCGCCGGCCCGCCTCCGCCACGAGTCCCTCCGCACGCAGCCGCGCGGTGATCTTGCTGACGGCCTGCGGCGTGAGGCCCGTACGCTCGGCCAGTTCGAGCCGGCTCATCCCGGCGTCGCCCGCCTTGCGCAGCAGGTCGAGGACCAGGGCGGCGTTGTGCCCGCGCAGCGCAGGCAGGTTCACTCCGGCGCCGTTCCTGCCGCCGCGCGCCCTGCCGTCGTTGCCGTCATTACCGCCTTCGGCCCTCGTGTCAGTGCTGTTCACACCCCCATTGTCGTACGCGCTTGCGCTTTGGCAACACCGTTGCTTAAGTGGAACGCATGACTGGTACAGGCTCCACAGGCTCCCCTCTACGCGTAGCCCTCATCGGATACGGCCTCGCGGGCTCCGTCTTCCACGCCCCGCTGATCGCCGCCACCGAGGGCCTCGTCCTCGACACGGTCGTCACATCGAACCCCGAGCGGCAGGCGCAGGCCCGCGCCGAGTTCGGTGACGGGCTGAACTTCGCCGCTTCGCCCGACGACCTCTGGGCCCGCGCGGACGAGCTCGACCTGGTGGTGATCGCGTCCCCGAACAAGACGCACGTCGCACTCGCGACCGCCGCCCTCAAGGCGGGCCTCCCGGTCGTCGTGGACAAGCCGATCGCGGGCACCGCCGCCGAGGCCCGCGAGCTCGCGGCACTCGCCGACGACCGCGGCCTGCTCCTCTCCGTCTTCCAGAACCGCCGCTGGGACAACGACTTCCGCACACTCCAGAAGCTCATCGCCGACGGCGAGCTCGGCGACATCTACCGCTTCGAGTCCCGCTTCGAGCGGTGGCGCCCGCAGCCCAAGGGCGGCTGGCGCGAGTCCGGAAACCCCGAAGAGATCGGAGGTCTGCTGTACGACCTCGGGTCCCACGTCGTCGATCAGGCGCTCGTGCTCTTCGGCCCCGCCAAGTCCGTGTACGCCGAGTCCGACGTGCGCCGCCCCGGCGCCGAGGCGGACGACGACACGTTCATCGCGATCACGCACGAGAGCGGCGTCCGCTCCCACCTGTACGTGAGCGCCATCACCGCCCAGCTCGGCCCGCGCTTCCGCGCGCTCGGCTCGGCGGCGGGCTATGTGAAGTACGGCCTCGACCCGCAGGAAGCCGCACTGCGTGACGGCAAACGCCCTTCGGGCGAAGGCAGTTGGGGCGAGGAACTCGAATGCATGTGGGGCCGCGTGGGCTCCGGCGAGTCCCCGCTGACCGGCGGCGGCAACCCGGTCAGGACGCTGCCGGGCGACTACCCCGCGTACTACGCGGCCGTGACGGCGGCCCTCCGCGGGACCGGGCAGAACCCGGTCTCCGCGCACGAGGCCGCAGCAGCCCTCGACGTCCTCGAAGCGGCACGCCGCTCGGCCCGCGACGGTGTGACGGTGGTCGTATGACGACGCCCGCCGCACCGACAGTGGACGAGCTGGAGGCCCAGGAACTGCGCCTGGTCCTCCCCCACTTCACGTACGAGGACGCGTGGACGCTCGGCAGCCGCCTGGTCGAGCTCGCCCGGGAGCGCCAGGCCCCGGTGGCCATCGACATCACCCGCGGCGGCCAGCAGCTCTTCCACGCGGCGCTGCCCGGGTCCACCCCGGACAACGACGCCTGGATCGCCCGCAAGCGCCGGGTGGTCGAGCGCTACGGCTGCTCGTCGTTCCTGGTCGGCACGCGTTTCCGCGCCAAGGGGACGACGTTCGAGGAGTCCTCGCGCCTGGACCCGGACGTGTACGCGGCACACGGCGGCGCCTTCCCCATCGCGGTGCGGGGCGCGGGCGTGATCGGCACGGTGGTCGTGTCCGGACTTCCGCAGGCCGCTGACCACGCGCTGGTCGTGGAGGCACTGGAACAGTTCGTGGAGCGTTCCGTATAACGCGAGGGCGGGGGCGCCATAACGCGAGAGCGGGGGCGCCGTAACGCGAGAGCGGGTGCGCCATAACGCGAGGGCGGGGGCGCCGAAGCCACAACGGCGCCCCCACCCGGCCGACTCACGCGTCCTTGAGTTCCTGCCGCTGCCGGCCGAGCCCCTCGATCTCCAGCTCCACCACATCACCGGCCCGCAGATACGGCTTCGGCTCCGGCCGCCCCATGGCCACGCCCGCCGGCGTACCGGTGTTGATGACATCACCCGGGTACAGCGTCATGAACTGGCTTACGTAGCGCACCACTTCGGCCACCGGGAAGATCTGCTGGGCAGTGGTCCCGTCCTGCTTCAGCTCGCCGTTGACCCAGAGTTTCAGGGACAGCGCCTGCGGGTCGGGCACCTCGTCCTTCGTCACGAGCCACGGGCCCAGCGGGTTGAACGTCTCGCAGTTCTTGCCCTTGTCCCACGTGCCGCCGCGCTCGATCTGGAACTCCCGCTCCGACACGTCGTGCGACACCGCGTACCCGGCGACGTGCGCGAGAGCCGCCTCGTCGGACTCCAGGTAGCGCGCGGTGCGCCCGATGACGATCGCGAGCTCGACCTCCCAGTCGGTCTTGACCGACTTGCGCGGCACGAGCACTGTGTCGTCCGGTCCGACCACCGTGTCCGCCGCCTTGAAGAAGATGACGGGTTCGGCGGGCGGCGTGGCCCCGGTCTCGGCCGCATGGTCGTGGTAGTTGAGCCCGATGCACACGACCTTGCCGATCCGGCCCACCGGCGGTCCGACCCGCAGCCCCCGCGCGTCGAGAACGGGCAGCTCGCCCGACTCGGCGGCGGCCCTGACCCGGTCGAGGGCGGTCGCGTCGGCGAGCAGCGCCCCGTCGATGTCCGTGACGGTCCCTGCCAGGTCCCGCAGCACGCCTTCGGCGTCGAGCAGCGCCGGGCGCTCGGCCCCCGCCGTACCGACTCGCAGCAGCTTCATGGTCAATCTCCCTTTGGTCGAGCGCGGCCGGTCCGCGGTGACCGGCCTCGTACCCGGCCGATGGGTTGCGGCCATCGGAGGTTTGGAAGATCCTCCAAGGTCACCGTCCATCCCGCAAGACCCTGTTCACGGACCGGACCATTACCCGGCGGTAGCCAGCGAGCCCGCCCCGGCGGCCCCGTACGGCATGTCCCGGTAGAGCACGGCGCGCTCGACGGCGCTCCAGGTGGTGCTGGTGACCACGTACAGGGCGGCGGCGAGCGGCACGAAGGCGACGGTGAACAGGGTCATGAACGACATCAGGGGCATGACCTTGGTCATCGCGCTCATCGCGCCCATGCCGGGCATCTGCTGGGCGTCGGCGCCGCCGGTCGCGGGAGCCGCCATGGCCATCTGCTGCTTCGTACGCCGGAAGTTGAAGGTGGCTACGGCGGCCACGATCGCGAAGAGCGCGAGATAGACGAGCCCCTGCGCGCCGAAGACCCCGCCGTCGCCGAGCGCGTCGGCCCACCGTCCGCCGAGGGGCGCCTCGAAGAGCTTGTGCTTGAGGAGCGCGTTGGCCTCCCCGCCGATGCTGGAGCTGGAGAACAGGTGGTAGAGCAGGAAGAACGCCGGAAGCTGGAACAGGCTCGGCAGGCACCCGGAGAGCGGCGAGACCTTCTCGGCCGCGTGCAGCTCCAGGACCGCCTTCTGCAGCTTCTCGGGGTTCTTGGCGTGCTTCTTGCGCAGCTCGGCGATCTGCGGCGAGAGCTTGGCGCGCGCCTTCTGACCACGGGCCGAGGCCCGCGACAAGGGGTGGACGAGGAGTCGTACGCACGCCGTGAAGAGCACGATGGCGGCGGCCGTCGCGGAGGCGTGGAAGAGCGGGTCGAGCAGGTCGGCGAGGGAGCCGACCAGGTCAGCGAACAGGGACATGAAGCCGGACAGGAAACCGGACATGGAGAAGCCCTCCGAGGGTCTCGTCGTGCCGAGGAAAAGGGGCAGATGCTCTTTTCGGCGTGACGACCCACGAGGGGAGCTACGGGTGTGCGGTGCTCCCTACGCGGCCGTCATGACGAGACGGCCCGGTGCTCGGGGCCGCCTGCGCCCGGAGGCGTCGGGATCGCGCTGCGGCAGGAAAGCCGTGCGCTTCTCGCGGTCGCGGATGGCGGTACGCACCCGGGTGCGGGGCACAGGGGGCGCGCAGCGCGCGGCGATCAGGGAGCAGAGGGCGAGCGCGGAGCCCGCGGCGGCGGTCGCGGCGAGCGCGACTGCTGCGGTGAGGCTGCTCGCGTCGAGGAGAACGACCTCGACGAGGAGGAAGAGGAGAAGGCCGGTGGGGCGGAGGGCGGCTTTCCAGCTGCGGATGACGTCCTGCATCGCTTCCTGCCCCCTCTCCTGCTCCTGTTGCCGCTGTATCGCGTACGGCCGCTGTATCGCGTACTGCCGCCGTATCGCGCACTGTCGTTATATCGCGTACTGCCGTTATACAGGATCGGTCCGAATGGCCGTAGGGGTCGCCCTACCGGGGCCGCATGGACCGCAGCTTCCCCCACACGATGAGCCGGTACTTGGAGGTGTACTCGGGGGTGCAGGTGGTGAGGGTGATGTAGTAACCGGGAGCGCTGTACCCGCGCCCGGCCTTCACGTCGCTGCGTGGAACCGGGCGGATGACCCCGCTGTCCCGGGCGGAGGTCTGGCCGAGCGTCTTGTCGACGACGTACGTGTAGACGGCCCGCTCGGTCTCGACGACGAGTTCGTCCCCGTCCCCCAGCCGATCGAGGCGCCGGAAGGGCTCACCGTGGGTGTTCCGGTGCCCGGCGAGCGCGAAGTTCCCGCCCTGACCGGGCTGGGCGGTGCGCGGGTAATGCCCGACGTACCCCTTGTTCAGTACGCCGCTCTTGCTGATCCCCTCCGCGACCGGCACCCGTATCCCGATGCGGGGAATGCGGAGGACGGCGTAGGCCTGGTCCCAGTCGGGGGTGGGGGCGGGGCGCGGCCGGGAGGACGAGGCACCGGGGTGGTCCGGATTCCGAGGGGCGGCGGCTGTGCCGGGAGCATCGGCACCAGAGTCACCCGCGTCACCCGCGTCACCGGCGTCACCGGCGTCACCCGCGGAAGACGGCCCTTCCGGGCTCCCCAGGCTCTCCCCACGCCTCTCCCACTCACGCTCAAGGGCCCGCACCTGGCGGTCGGCGCCTTGGCGGGCCTGGTGATTGGTCCACCAGAGCTGATGGGCGACGAGAAGCAGCAGCACGAGCCCGCAGGTGACGGCAACCTCGGCACCACCCCACACCAGCCGAGCCGCGCGCCCGCGCCGCCCGCGCCGCCCGCGCCGCCCCCGCCACCCCCGACCACGACGCCCCTGCACGACAACAGGAACCGTCCGCACCCGCTCCTGCACGCCGGCACCTCCTCCCAAGAGGGCGGCAGGTTAAGCCCAAGGCCAACAACTAGCCATGCCGACGAGGCCGCGGCCCCACAAAAGCGCGGCGGCCTCGCTCACCCCTCTCCGCCCTGATCTGCACGGCAACCCTCCTGCAACGCCCCCACTCGGCAGTACGGTGTCCCGTATGCGCCCCGACACGCCTGCCGACCACATCGCCGAAGCCGAGCGCCTGGAGCGGACCGCCGGCTTGTACCCCGAGGACACCGAGCACCTGCTGCTCCAGGCCGCGGCCCACCTGGAACTGGCGGGCGAACGCGACCGCGCGACCACGCTCTACGACCGCCTGCTGGCCCCGGACGCCCCGCACCCCGCGTCGGCCCCGACCCTGATCCGAGCCCTGAAGGCCTCGAACCTCTGGGAGTACGACCACGAGGCGGAGGCAAGGGCGATCATCGACGGCGTACGGGCGGCTGCCCCGCGCGATCCGGCCCCGTGGGTGATCGTGGCGGAGTCCCTGGAAGCCCACGACGAACTGACGCAGGCACAGGAGACCTTCACCCAGGCACTGGAACTCCTGCTCGGCGCCGCGTCGACACCGTCCTACGACCAGCGCCCCCTGCTGTTCGGCCGCCACAGGGTGCGCCGCCTGCTGGGCGCGGAGCACGACGCGTGGGACGCGCTGGCGGACGAGGTCTCGACGTCCCCGGTCCCCCTGGACGAACTGCACGACCCCAAACGAATCTGGTCCCTGGGCTCGGACAACCCGGCGGAACTACGAGCGGAGATCTCCCGTATCCAGGCGGAGTTGGGCTCATACAGGGAGGCCCTGTCCCGCCCGTTCCCGGTGGCGGTCCTGCACTGGCCGACAGCGGAACTGACGGAACTGTTGACGGCGTATCCGTCCCTGGAATCGGAATACCCGTCCCACGAGGCCCACTTGTCGACGATAGAGGAATCGCTACGAGAGCTGTCGGCTTCCGGCACCCCCAACCTGGGCATCGTGACGGGCACGGTCCCGTCCTACGAAGCCTTCGCAGCCTCAGAGGGCACGGACCCGACGGACGCCTCCCTACTCCCCCAGTACGCAACGACACTGGCGGCACGGGGGCGAGCGGCGGGGTGGCCGCCGGAGGCGGGGGCGGGGTGTTGGTGCGGGTCGGGGCGGGTTTATGGGGAGTGCCACGGTTTCGACGGCTGAGCTGCCGGTCAGGCCGCACCCCCCGGTATCAGGATTCACACCGAAAGCGAAGTCACAGAATGGCACCGCTCATCCTTCAGGCCCCTGGTGAGATCTGTGTCAACACAGTCTCTGGTGAGCACCAATTGCTCACGCCTGAGGACGATACGGAACTTCAGTCCGTCGCCACCTGGCTAACCGAGCGACCCGTTGCCGAGTTCTACACCGATGCGATCCGAAACTCGGTTGACTACGTTCTCGACGGCGGCAGAACGGGGCGATTCGACCTTCTGTCTCCGAAAGTGCACCCCGGAGAGCGTGCGTCAGTAGGAGCCAAGCTGGAGTACGAGGTTCTGCGGATGTTCGGGCTGCCGAAAGCAAAGCCACTGGACACTCTTATCTCCGATGCCCCAGTTGACATCAAGGCCACCGTTGGCAACAACTGGGCAATCCCCACCGAAGCCCACTGCCAGCTGTGTCTCTGCACTCAAATACAGCTCAAGAAGAATCGCCACAGATCATGGCTTGTTCGAGCTCACACGTCGTGGCTGTACCGCGGCAAGGGGAACAAGGACCAGAAGCGCGGACTGGCGGTTTATGCGCGCGAGCAGTGGAGCATTCCGCTCTACGACTGGACCGATCTCCCCATCAACCCGCTGAGCTACCTGACCGAAGATCAGGCAACGCAGGTGCTAGCGAAGAAGCCTGGGCAGGTTGAGCGAATGCTCAAGCTGTTCCACTTCCTTGAAGGGCACATCATTCCGCGGAACGTCTTCTTGACAGTTGGCGCCGGCAAGCAGGACCCCATGCGGCGTGCCCGCCAGCTACGGGATCGCGCTGCAGCGGAAGGGCTCACGGTCCTGTGCGGCACCTGGCTGGAATCACGCGAGCAAGCCGCAGCTCGTGGCATCACTCTCCGGCCTGGAGAGTGGATCGCATTGCGCGAGAATGCGGGCGAAGACGGCACGGTCCCTACACCCAGCGTGACGACCTGAGCGCGAGCCAAGGAGAAGACTCCAGGTGCATGAACCTGACGACTGGACCCCACCCACGGGCTCATGGGCGTCCTCCGCAGCCCGACGCCGGAATATGCAGGCCATTCGCAGCAGAGATACAAAGCCAGAGCAACTGATCCGTCGGTTATTGCATGCCCAAGGGCTTCGGTACCGGGTAGCAGCCAAACCGCTACCCGGTCTGCGCCGAACAGCTGACATCGTCTTCCGGCCAGTGAAAGTAGCGGTATTCATTGACGGTTGCTACTGGCATGGCTGCCCCGAACATTACGTTCCACCCAAGACAAATCAAGGCTATTGGTCAGGAAAGGTTGCGGGCAACATGGCACGCGACCGAGACACCAACCGCCATCTGACCGAAGCGGGGTGGACAGTTCTGCGATTCTGGGAACACGAGTCACCCGACGAGTGCGCGAGAACTGTCTTCCGCGTCGTCCTCGAACGCAGGGAAGCTCTGCTGGACAGGAAGCTCCGGCGCCACGAGTGACGGGTCGTCCTCGGGCTCGAACTCAGGGCTCGGATCATCGAGCACTGGCCCCGTGCGAGATAGGGCCTCTCTAATGCGCTCGCCGACTGCCGCCGCTACCGGAGGCGGGAAGGCGTTGCCGACTTGGCGGTATCGCGCAGTCTTGCCACCAGTGAACTGCCAGGGGCCCTCTGGATGTTCATCATCCGGAAAACCTTGAATGATCGCAGCCTGCTGGACTGTCAGCTTTGGCCCCCGCTCCAGGGTGCCAAGGTCACGTACCGGATCGACCATCTCGTCCTCGTCATTAGCCACGCCCATGGCATCGACGCCGAGGGCACCCCATGCCCTCTTTGCCCGCGTGGGTCCAAGGTCAGCTCCGCCGTGCTTCTTGGAGCCTCCGACGAGGGTCGGCGCGACTGTCCGGGGGCGTGCTGCTTCCAACCAGTTCTGGTATTGCTGCGAATCCTCACCCCCCAGCCTTCGCTTCATGCTCTCCTCAAGTGCGGCAAAAACCGTCCGCACCTTCGGCTGAGGCTCAGGCCATTCGAACCCGCGGTATTCGTCTTTCCGAATTGCTACGAGAATGGCGCGCGGCCGAAGCTGGGGTACGCCGAAATCCTGAGCTTCCAGCAGGCGCCAGCCGCAAATAACGTAATCGGCCTTGCGCAACCTGTTCTTAATGTAATTCCGGTAGTACCGGAATTTTTCCTCCGGTTGCACGAGGCCGCGCACGTTCTCAATCATGACCGCGCGCGGTCGAAGCTCGTCTACGAGTTCAAGCATCCGCGGGAAGAGGTCACGCTCATCGTCTCGCCCAAGCTGATTTCCTGCAGCCGAAAAGGGCGGGCAGGGTACGCCTCCCGCGAGAAGGTCCAGCTGTCCACGCTTAAGACGCCGCTCCCGACCACCGCGCCCCTTGCCGCCACTGTCAGGGTCCGGCACCTCCTCAAGCGGGTGGAAGTCTTTGACATCCACTTCACGAATGAGGCAGTGGTCCTTCTCCCAGCTCCATGAAGGACGCGTTCTGACGTTGGCTCTCAGCGTCTCGGCGGCATGCTTGTCGATCTCCACCAGCGCGAGGTGCCGGAAGCCGGCTTGGTGAAGACCGACAGCTTGGCCACCGGCGCCCGCGCAGATCTCGATCGAGGTCAGCTTGCGGTGGGCGGTACCCATCGACTCCTCCTGGTGCGGTGAATTGCAGACACGCAAGTGTCGCATCCCGCAGCGATCAGGAGCCACAGTGTCGACTGATTGCCGCAGCGGGTCGTCAGCTCCTCATGAGTGCTTCCAGGTCCCGCCGGAGCTCATCCCGCACGGCAGCTGGAAGCTGCCGGTACAAGCCCCACACCTTCTCCGCTGGCATCAGCGGACGGCAGTCGACCTTCATCCACGCCAGCAGGTCCTGCTTGCCGCGCTTTGGAAGCTTCGTCATCCGGTCCCAGACCTGCCCCTTGGTCATTTGCGCCCCCGTAAGGTGCCTCACGGTCTCGTTACACCGAGCACACTCCGTGATCAGGTCTTCCGCGTTGGACGCACTGCCAGACCTATGCGGATGGACATGGCCGAGGGTCAGCCGGACCCGCGTATCGGGATCGTCTGCGTATGTCTCACCGGCCGCGTGCCCGCACCGTCGGCACATGTGACCGTCACGCTCATACACGAACCGTCTGGTCTTGGCACTGATCTGCCGCAAACCGGCCGCTCGATGCTCCTGCTCCCAGACCGGACGCCCAATCGTCTCCAAGTACAGCTGATCCGGCTGAAGGCTCGGCTTATCCCGGTAGGTCTTGATGACCCACCCCGCCGGCCGCAGGTCCCTCATTCGGCGGTCCACCTGCTCAGCGCCTTGGATCGCCGCCCTGAGCCTCGCCTTGGAGAAGATGCCGCCCGCTCCCACCTCATCACGCAGCCACAGCGCCACCCGCACCCTCGCGCCCAAGTCCTCATTCCGCCAGTTCAGGCCTGAGTCAGTCACGTTCACGCCAATCGCTCAAACTTTCCCCATGCACTCCCATCGGATGAGGACTGTAGCTTGCCGCCACTTGCCGCGGCAAGTGGCGGCAAGCTGATCTGGTGCCGAACAGCCCCTGCCACGGAAGGTTTTGCCGTGCCTCATCGATCAGCCATCAGAACCCGCACTTGCCTCGAACTCTGCTCTGGGGCGGGAGGCCAGGCCCTTGGACTGGAGCAGGCTGGCTTCAGCCATCAGATGCTGATCGAAGTCGACTCCGATGCATGCCAGACCGTCCGTATCAACCGCCCAGACTGGAACGTCGTACAGGCCGATGTCCGAGCCGGGGGGTACGCCCTGGCCCTGGCAGCCCCGCGGCCATGGCTCATTGCGGCTGGTGTGCCCTGCCCGCCCTTCTCACTCGCCGGTCAGCAGCTCGGCGCAGACGACGAACGTGACCTCTTCCCGGCTGCGCTCTCTCTGATCGCGGCTATCAGGCCCAGAGCGGCCCTAATCGAGAACGTGAAGGGACTGCTGCAGAAGAAGTTCTCGGCTTATCGAGCAGACATCGTCCGCAAGCTCTCGGACCTCGGATACACCTCCGAGTGGCGCCTCCTCTACGCACGCGACTTCGGTGTGCCGCAGCTCCGGCCGCGTGCAGTCCTGGTGGCGCTGGAGCCACAGGCGTTCGTCAACTTTGAGTGGCCTGCGGGTTACGCCTCCGCTGCGAGACCTGCTTTTGTCGGCGACGTACTTCGCGACTCGATGGCCTCTCGCGGCTGGGAGCTAGCCGACGCTTGGGCTTCTCAAGCCCAGTGTGCCGCCCCCACTCTGTGTGGCGGATCGAAGAAACACGGCGGTCCGGACCTCGGACCTTCACGGGCAAGACAAGCTTGGGCGGAGATTGGAGTGAACGGCTCCAGCGTCGCGGACCAACCGCCGTCGCCTGGCGATCCACTGCCCGTGAGGCTCACAGTCGCACAGCTTGCCCTGCTCCAGGGATTCCCGCCGGACTGGCAGTTCGCGGGGCGCAAGACATCGGCATACCGGCAAGTGGGCAATGCCTTTCCGCCCCCCGTCGCCCAGGCAGTCGGCCGCGCGATCGCAGATGCTCTGGATCAGACAGACCGGGTCGGCGTAAGCAGTGACAGTCCCCACACCGGCATGAAGGGCAACGCATCAGCGGGGATGACACGGCTGCCATCGCCCTTCACCAAGCCCGGCTCCATCGCACACACAGGCACTGAGTAGCGGGCGGTCTCCCACGCTCCACGCGGATCCTGGTCCAGAGGGGCCGCGAGACGCAGCCAGTCCCTGTCGACCGTCACCACGTTCAGGGCGCGCCCCTGCCTGTCGATCAGGACAGCAGCCATGAACCAGTCAACGTCCCTGCGCATCACCTCGTACTCATGACGCGTGAGGTGAACGACCAGTCGGGTCGGGTCGGTTGTGGCCTTCACCTCTAAATGAGCAACTGCTCCCGCCAGTGATGACGCTTCGATGTCGTATCCGTACGTGTCAGAAACAGCAGCGACGTGCACGACCCGCACGGCACCACCGAGCGTGAGGAGCTCCAGCATCGCCGCTTCCCCTGCCGACCCGGTTAGCTTGCGAGCAGCCTCAGCCGACTCGTCCCACTTCCTCCGCGCGAACGGGGGTGCTGCCGCCCTCTCGGGATAGTGGTGGCCGCAAATGCTCACCACCGGCAGGCCACGACGGTCGACCAAACCCGTGCGAATAAGCCACTCGAGACCATCGGCGTACTGGACCGGCGTGAGGTCCGCATAGTCCGGATGGTGGGTGAACAAGGCACGGGCGCGCGGCACGTCGGCCACACGCAGCACCTCAAGCCAGCGAAGAGCCGCGTGACGCGCTCCCTCACGCAGCGGCATGGAAATCGAGGTAGCGGAGCAATGCGCGGATATCGGCCATGTCCATTCCCGCCGCCAGAGACGGTTCCTCCTGCAGATCGGCAAGCTGCTGAACAGAAGGATCATCGAGAATCTGGCCCATGAATTCGAGCTTCTGCTCCAACCGCATAGCCACCAGCTCGTCGATCGTCCTCTCAGCGGCAAGGACCGTTACCCGTGTCTCCGTGCCCGGGGCGAGTCCCAGCCTATGAATGCGGTCGAGGCTCTGCAGGAACCGGCCTGCCATGAAGTCACGGTCGACGTACACCGCGTCATGGCAGGCGTGATGCAGGCTGATGCCTTCACCTAGCGTTGCAGGGTTGGAGAGCAACACATGGCAGTCGGGATCCTCCCTGAATCGTCTGAGCTGCTCTTCACGGTCAAGCGTTCCGCCATGCACAACGGCCGGCTGGTACGCCGCGAAGAGCCGCTCCATCGTGGTGAGGCTGCGCACGAACGTAGTCCACACCAAGGTCTTGCGGCCCATCTCGGCGTTCTCCGCGACGATACTCAGCGCTTCCTTGTACTTCGGTGAAACTTCGTAGTCCGGAAGCCTCTTCAGCAACTCGTAGAGAGAGTCCGACTGCGGAACGTCCAGGGGAGGGACTCGATACTCGAGCGGCGCGTACCGACTCTCCCCTTCCAGAAGCAGAGCGGGACTAGTCGCCGCCATCAGGAGACGCAGTGTCGCTTTGCCGAGTGCATCGAAGTCGTCTCTGCCCGCCTCGGCGCGAGCGGTGTACTGCCCCTTAAGCGCGTCGTACACCTCTCGGTGGAGGGGCGGCATGTCTACGTAGCGGATGCGGATCTCGAAGGGGGGCAACCCGAGCTCGTTCTTCGTGGTCCGCGTGAACAGGGGGCGCAGTACTTGGCTCGCGTGGGCGAGGTTCCCACCGGCTACGGCCTGGGTCACCACCCGGCGACCATGGCCGGGCCAGACAAACGAGAGCAGGTTCTCCAAGTCGCGTGCTCCGTTGGGCGCAGGCGTTCCGGTGAGGATGAGACGCCTTTGCGACAGAGGGCCAAGTGCCATACACGCACTGCCGTAGATGCCCCGCGTGCCTAGCTTCATCCGGTGCGCCTCGTCCAGGATGACCATCGCCGGAGCTGCCCTGAGCCATGCGGCGAGAGTTGCGAGAGAGCGGTCGAGGCGCTCGTAATTCACAATCAAGACATCCGTACCCGGGCCCGGGCTGCGTTCCATCACTCGGGCCGCGAGTGGCTCCTTGAAGCAGAAGGCACTCTCGTAACGCCACGACTCGTACGCGGACTTAGGGCAGACCACGAGCAGCCTGCGTACAGCTCCCTGCTCCCGCATAGCGGCGAACACGGCGAGACCAACTCGAGTCTTGCCAGCTCCTGGTACGGAGAAGTTCGCCCCATGCTGCAGGGAAAGCAACTGAGCGATGTCCCTGCGTTGGAACTCGGTGAGATCTGCGCGCCAATCGGGGCCGAGCTGGTCCTGGACGTCGGCGGGTGTGACGTGGGTACCTGCATCAGGCTCCTGCAGCCTCCGTTCAACACGGTCAGCGTCATCCAGGACGTCGCTGACGAGCGCTGCCAGTCCCTCTTCCCACTCGACAGTGTCCGGGGTTGGCCAAGCAGACAGCGCCTCAAGGCCTACGAGGAAGTCGTCGAGGTCGACTTCCACCGACAGCAGAGTGCGCTGGCCGCCCGCCGGGTAGCGGGCGGCCAGCCTGGCGAAATCACCTTCATGGCCATGTGCCGCCCGAAGCACAGCCCTGGTTCGCGTGACGTCAAAGGCTAGCCGCAGGGACGGTTCCGCTACCGCGGTCACGCTTCCTCCTGCCGGACCGCGTCCCGGAGCCACGAAACTCCGTCGCCTGGCGCCTTGATACTGCGCTGCGTCGCGACTGCGAGCTTCGTCAAGGTTTCGCGAAGGGATAGGACTGCCTCATCGAAGGCTTCCTCGTCCAGGCTGCCAGAGGCCCTAGCCAGCGTGAGGTCGGTGATGCACTGCTCAATGTCCTGGCAGGCGTCTGTGATCCGGTCCGGTGCTGCCTGCTTTCGTTTACGGACCCGGGCATCCTTACCTGCCGGCTCAAGTGCGTCCTCGACAGCCCTGCGGGCTGCTGAGAAGGTCTCAGTGGCGGTCTTAGCGCGCTCAGTGAGCAGCCCGTCCTCAGCGGTTTCGACAGCCTTGGCTTTCAGAACTGTGTCCGTCAGCGCCTTGGCCTCGGCGACCTTAGACGCCGCCGGCTTCATTGAGCGGTTGAGCCCCGGGATGGCTACGGACGCGGGCGCAACGGTCTGTGGCTTCATCTCCTCCGGAAGCCTTCTATCCAGGTACCGATCCTTAAAGTCGGGCTCAATCAGGCGCACGTCCGTCTTCGAGAACCCTAGAACGATCGCGGCCAATCGAGTTTCTTTCAGCACCTCCGCGTTGTCTCTGTTGGCGGCAGATTCCTTGACGTATCGGCGGTACAGCTCACGGAGTTTCTCCTGATGCTGCTCGAAATCCAGAAGTCGCAGGTGCGCCTTCCCATCCTGGGATCGCTCGATCAGATCCCGCAGGCAAGAGAGGATCCACAAATCCTGTTCACAACTGGCCGCGCGGATTCGGAACTCCCGCGCGACATCAGCAAGCGAGCGCCCCAGGAGGTGCTGCTCCTCCATAGCCAGCAACCGGTTAATGTACGAGTAGTCGCGTCGCTGATCCGGGCGAAGCTGCAGGGAGAGCTCGACCGCGTTGATGTCATCCCATGTGCACGACTCCGGGAGCACTCCCACCCGGATGTTCGCGACCCCAAGCTCCTTGAGGGCTGCGCGGCGAGTGTTGCCGTTGACGACGATCCCGTCCCGTGTGATGAGGCCCGGCTCATTCTGACGGTAGACCCGCAGACTCTCCAGCAGGTTGTCGAAGTCAGGATCCTTCTTTGCCGGGTCCGCCGGCAGAGCCTGCAACAGGTAGTGCAGGTAATCCTGGCTTTCGGGAACCCATGGGGCCTTATCCAGCGAATGATCAAGGTCTGGATCATGGCTGCGCTGTGCCCGGATCCGGTGTGTTCCAGGGTTGTAGTAGAGCATCTCCACTGGCATGTCGATGACCTCGACATGTAGTGGCTGAGTACGCCATTCGACGGTCAGCGTCTCCCGGACTCCATTTCCGCCCTCAATCTCCCTCAATCGCTGCTCAATCAGCGCCCGGTTCTCCTCCGCCAGCGGCGGCCGGTCGAACTCCTTGCCCACCAGGTTCTCCTTAGGAACATCACATTCGAACTGCACGGGGGCCGGCCCCGAAGGGCTCGTGGCCTCCATGGACTCAAGCGATACGAGGGTGCCGGCCTACTCGGCAGGTGGCTTCAGGGCTGCGCGGATCCTCGCCCTGGACTCCGCCGGCAGCGATCGATAGTCGGCCCAGAAGGTCTCCGCCCGGCTGAACTCACGCCGGTCCCGCTCCATCCAGCCCGAGAGCATTCTGCGCTCCAGCCCGCTCAGCGCCTCGACGCGGCTCAGCATGGCGCCAAGATCTGTCACCGCGCCCCGGCCACCCACGCGGCAGCGGTTGCACTCAGCCACGAGTTCCGTCGTCTCCCTGCCATCCGCCTGACGTACAACTCGCCGCGCGATGTCGATCTGAGCTGACTCATAAGTGCCGGCGTAGACCTCGCCAGGCGTAATGCCACACGACCGGCAGAAGTGGCCGTCCTGGGCGAGCACTTCACGGCGTCGGGTCTGCGTGATTGAAGTGTTCGGACGGGTTCCCTTGCCGGGCTCCCAGACTGGTTCGCCCTGCTTCACGAAACGCTGCTCGTGAGGGCCAAGGGAGGCGTCCTCACGATTGGTGTCGATCTGCCAGCCGTGATCTCGCAGGTCCCGCACCCGCCGATCGGCCTGACTGACCCCAGGGAACGCCTGCTTGACGTCTTCCTTAGTGAAGACGCTTCCCTCCCCCACCACTGTGGCGAGCCACAACCCAGCCCGCTTCATGGTGCCAAGTTTCGGATCCGTCCACGACGGCATGACCATCCCGCACTCCCTACGCCAGATCCTCTGCATCCACGCGGAGGACAGCACCGCTCCGGGCCGCCCTCGAACTGTGGACCAGGGACGCCTGTGAAATCCAGCCCCGGCAGGGAATTGCGGCAGTGCAAAGAATCGCACCGCCGCGATCGACCGGATTCGCCTCTCAACTACCGTGCGCAACAGGCAAAATGGATGGCCTTCGATGACATCCAGTAGGCACGGGGAAGGTTGGCCACGATGGGCAGAGCCGTATGCGGCGACGTCAAGACCGACGAACATCACTCGCGGAAGGAAGACTTCGTCACTGCCTTCCGCGAAACGCTGGGGTCCGTCGGCCGGGCTCAAAACGTGATCGCCAGGAAGGCCGGTGTGGGCCAGTCGAGCATCTCCTGCTACAACACAGGCAAGCGCGTACCCGAACAAGCTTCGCTAGAACGGATCTACAAGGTTCTGGAGGCAGAGGCACGACGCTGCGGCAGCACCCTGCCGCACTCACTGGCCCAACTGCACGGCCTTCGGGAAGCGGCAAAAATCGAGAGCATCGCGCCTGTCACAGCTGCCGCCTGGACGTCCGGCACTGACTCTGCTCTCACGGGGGCCATACCCTGCAGGCCGGCCTCCGCTGCCCTCCGCAACCGTCGACGCATGAAGCGGGCGATGCTCGCCCAGCGCAATGCCGCCCCCGGGTTGGCACCACCTGAAGGGCCGGTCCCCCCTCGGGAGGGGGACCGGCCCTCTGCCGGAAACTCCTATGCCGCCGATGTCGCCGAGTACGGCCGCCACATGGCGGCTAACAGGGTCCGTGACGCACACTTCATCGCCTGGGCGATGGGTAGCAACTTGCCGTCGCTCGAATTTCCGAGGGCAGTCGCCTCATATCGGAAGGCAAATCTGGCAGAAGGAGCGGACACCATGCTCAGCACTGCCGCCAACCGCGACATGCAGACCTCTGTAAACATCGCCGCGGCGCTGCTTGACGTAGGTCAACTCATGGACGCGCAACGGTTATTGACAGCAATCCGCACTGACGTATAGACCTTGTCACGCCGGCGGATGCCTACACGCTAAGCCACGTCCGCCTCCGCTTCGAAGTGCATGTGCGCCCGGTCAAGGGCATCATCCGGATCTCCTCCCTGCGCAGCGAGCCAGTGGAGCAGGTCGGTGATGACGTCGGTGACCGACTCCTCCAGGACCGCGAAGGCCGGCGCTACTACGGAGCTCACGCCTACCGCACGCCGGTACTCATCAAGGACCGCTGCGGCACGCTGCACGCGAACGCAGTGCCTGACGGGCTCCAGCGAGAGCTCGCACCACACGGCCTTTCCTGTCGCCGTGAGCAGCGTTCCCCACACCTCGCTCATCGTGGCGAGCAGATGCAGCCCGCGCCCACATTCCGATTCGGGACACCCTTCACTGAGGGACGGCACGCTCCGGCTCCTGTCGTGCACCTCGACCCTCAGGCGTTCATCCCTGGGCTCGAGAACCAGCGTCGCGGCCACCCCCTCCCCTACGTGCTTAATGACGTTCGTCGCCAGTTCGGTGACGGCTAGCCCCACCTCATCGGCAATGGCATGTGCTCCCCATTGCTCCAACGTGTGACGCACTGACTCACGCAACAGTCCCACCTCAGCCGGCGCAGCTTCAAACGGCAGGACGCACCGCGTTCGGCGGTGGTCGCTCTCTTCGTAGAAGGACATAGCAAGACTCCCTCCCTGGCCACGTCAGCGCTGCGCCCACCGCAACCGAGCGGCGACGCTGCGTAGCCTTCGTGAGCCGAGTATGGCAGTGAGAAGTCTCGCTGTGTAACTTCTCACGAGAACCCATCGAGTGAATCTAGTCAGCTTCAACTTCCCGGCTGCATAGCCTGATTGCGGCCAGCGAGCACGGCGCCCGCTCCGCCGAGGAGGTAACCGACGTGCCAGCGAGGGCCACCACCCGCCGCCGCCAGCTCGGCGCAACCCTGCGCAAGCTCCGCGCCCGCAAAGGGCTGACGCTGGAAGAGGCTGGCCTGCGCGTCGGCGTATCGAAAGCGACTGTCAGCCGGTACGAGACACGGGAAGGGCCGGTGAAGTGGCTTGTCGTGGAAGCTCTTTGCCGCGAGTACGACGCCACCAGCTCCGAGCGTGATGCCCTCATCGGGCTGGCCAAGGATGCCAAGCAGCAAGGCTGGTGGAGGTCCTTTGCGGACTCGATCCCAGAGAGCATGAATCTGCTGCTCACTCTCGAAGACGAGGCCGTACGCGAGGATCACTTTTCCTGCGTGTACGTTCCTGGACTGCTCCAGACCCGCGCCTACTCCACCGCCCTCCAACTGGCGAACGAGATAGAGCGCACGCCTGAAGACATCGAGCGCCTCGTCGATATCCGCATGAAGCGACAGGAGATCCTCAACCGCCCGAAGCCGCCCCGCCTTTGGGCGATTCTCGACGAGTCCGTCATTCGCAGGGTCGTCGGCTCGCCCGACATCATGCGCAACCAGCTGGACCAGTTGCTGCGGGCCAACGAGTCACCTCACATCACCCTGCAGGTGCTGCCCTTCTCGCAGGGTGCACACGGCGCCGCCCTCGGCAGTTTCGTGATTCTGGGTGGCCAGGAGACGACCCTCGACGTCGTCTACGTCGATCTGCACGTCGGGTCGATCTTCATTGAGAAGGACGAGGAGCTGGCCAGATACCGACTCGCGTTCGACTATCTCCGCGCACAAGCGTTGGACATGGGCGCCTCATCGGCCCTGATCCGCCAAGTTCGCAAGGAGATCCAGTGATCAGCAGCAGTACTGACCGTCCCGCCGCCGATGGCCTGGCGTGGTTCAAGTCGACCCACAGCGGCTCTAATGAGACTGAGTGCGTGGAGGTAGCCGTCGCGAGCACCCACGTCTACATACGTGACTCAAAGCACCAGAGCGGCATGCGTTTTGCAGTTCCTCCAGGAGTCTGGGCCGACTTCGTAGCATCCATACAGAACGCGCCGCGCCGGCCCTGACACGGTCGGCTCGCCACGCTCCCCCGATACCTCAGGGACCGCCTCCGGAGTGCTGCGGTCGCCCACTCGTCGGTGCCGGATGCATGCGCCCGCACGAAAAGGGGGCCCGCACTCAGCGGGCCCCCTTCGGTGCAGCATGACTTGACGGGGGGATCAGTCGTCGTCGTGGTTGCCCTCGAAGTGGCCCGCGGCTTCGGTGATGCCGGCCGGGCCGCCCAGGTTCTCGTAGGCGAAGGCGCCCCGCATGCCGTGCCCGTCGTGGTTGCCGTCGAAGTGGCCGGCGGCCTCGGTGATGCCGGCGGGGCCGCCGAGGTTCTCGTAGGCGAAGCCGGCCCGCATGCCCTCGTGGTCGTCGTCAGCGAGGGCGGTGCCGCTGGCGCCCAATACGGCAGCGGCGGTGAGGGCGGTGACAGCCAGGGCGGTACGGATACGCATGGGGTCCCTTTCGGTACGTGATCATGGGGTGTGTTCAGGTTTGCCCTATTTACTGATCGCGCAGACGTGGTCCGCCTCAATTCACCCGCACAGCGGCGGGCCCTCGGCGGCACCCTCAGGTCGAGAGGCCGCCAACCTCCCCGCCTGCCCGACCCGCCTACCTGACCCGCTCGTCCCAGTCGATCCGGTGCTCGAACTGCCACGCCCCCCACACCGCTCCCCCACCTCCGCCCACCTTCGTCGCCACCGGCAGGACCGCGTCCCGCAGGACGCGGCTGAGGGGGCCCGCCGGCTTCGGGGTGGCCGTGCGGGCCGCGGCCGAGGTGGCCGTTGACGTGGCCGTCGTGTGTTTGAGGATGCGGTCCACCCTTGGGCGGCGCAGGGACTCGTAGGCCTTGAAGGCTGCTCTGGGGGGCAAGTCCCTTAGGCAGCGGGCCAGTTCGACCGCACTTTCCGTGGCCAGTGACACTCCCTGGCCGGATGTCGCCGGTGTCGCGTGCGCCGCGTCGCCGATCAGGATCATGCGGCCCCTGCTCCAGGACGTCACCGGAGGCATCGTTTCTGTGGGGCCCGTGATCAGCAGGTCCTCCGGAGCGGTCTCCCCGACCAGGTCCGGTGCCGGAGTGCGGTCTTCCGCGAACGCCTCGCCCAGGCGCTTCAGCCACTCCCCCGCGCCCACCGCCTGCGCCTCCGCCGACGTCATCGGCTCGCGGTGCGGCAGGTTCACGAACCAGGCCGCCGAGCCGTCGTCGAAGATCTGGTAGCCGATGTACGCCTTCTTGCCGTAACACATGTACAACACCCCTTCCGTGGAAGGGAGTTGCGTGGAGCGTACGCGGGCCGTGAAGGTCAGCACCCCTGCGTAGTGCGGCTTCGGCGTCGTCGGGTCGATCAGTGAACGCACCGTCGAGCGCAGGCCGTCCGCGCCGATCAGGATGTCCGCCTTCGCCAGCGAGCCGTCCGAGAAGCGCGCCGTCACCCCCGCGCCCGTGTCGGTCGCGTCCAGCAGGCGCTTGCCCCGGTGGAGAGGGACCCCTCGGCGCGACGCCTCCTCCGCCAGCGCCTCGCCCAGCTCCGAGCGCCAGACGAAGCGCGTCGTCGGGAGGTCGGCGGGCGGGGTCAGTTGGGCCAGGTGTCTGCCCGTCCAGCTCCGCAGGGCCAGCGATGTCACCGGGGTGCCGATCGCGCGCACCGTCTCCGCCGCGTCGATCGCCTCCAGCGCCTGCATGCCGTTCGGGGCGATCGTCATGCCGCCGCCACGGCCACGGTCGCGGTCACCACTACGGCCACGGCCACGGTCGCGGTCACCGCCACGGTCGTGGTCACCGCTACGGCCACGCGACCTGGCGTCATACGTGGTGTGCGCCTCGCCCGCCGCCACCTCGCTCGCCGTCACCTCGCCCGCCGCCGCCTCGCCCGCCGTAGCCTCGCCCGCCGTAGCCTCGTACAGCGTCGCCTCGATGCCCGCCTTGCGCAGCGCCATCGCCGCCACCGGGCCTGCGACACCACCCCCGATGACCAGGGCTGTTCGGGTGCGGCGGTCAGTGGTGGTGAGCGTGGTTCGCGCGGTCATCTTTACTATCGGTCCCTCGTCGGCAGCGCCTTCGAGCACGCCGCGGAGGCGCAGCGCACACCCTCACCAACCTACGCGGCCCAGACCCCCTCGCCGCAAGGCTTTCCTGGCGCGTTAGCCTCGGCACCACCCTCGGGGCGAGAGCCACAGAGGACCTATAGAGCACCGATACAGGACGTATAGAGGACGTATCGGTCGGCGGCGTTCACTGCTGGCCGGGGAGCGAGGCAGACATGGGGAAGGTACCGGCAGCCGTCGTGGCCGCGAGCGGGCTCGTCGGCGGATACGCCGTCGCCCGGTGGACCAAGAAGCGGCCCCTCGGTGGCCTCGTCCTCGCCGCCGCGGGGGCCGCCGCCGCTCAGCAGTGGCGTGCCACGGCCGGGGGCAGGACCGCTGCCGCGCTCAGTGCCACGTACGTCGCCGCCTTCGCCGGGTCGCATCCGCTCGCCAAGAAGGTCGGGGCCTGGCCCGCCGTCCTCGGGGTCGCGGGCGGCATGGGGCTCGCCTCCTATGTGCTCGCCGACCGCCGGACCGACATCCCCTAGTCCAGCCCCGGTCCATTGGTCCAGCCCCGGTCCGTTAATCCACCCCTGGTCCGTTAATCCACCCCTAGTCCGTCTCGCTGTCCCTGAACAGCCGTGCGAAGCCCGCCACCGCGAGCACCCCCGCCCCCATCACGAGCACGAAGAACCCCCACGCCAGCGGCCACACCGCCGCGTCCGGCTCCGGGTGGCTGTCGAAGGAGACGTACATCAGCGTCGCCGGCGGGCCCGCCACGAGGAGCAGCGCCCACGCGAGGCGGTCCCGGAAGCCGAAGTAGGCCGCCAGGGCCAGCATCGAGACGGTCAGGGCGGCTATCCCGAGCGCCGTCACCGGTGACGTCTCGTTGATCGCGCCAGGGGTCTCGGGGCGGTTGCGCAGGTCCCAGGGCAGGCAGAGGAGGTATGCCGCCACCGCGAGGCCCGCGCCCAGCAAGCGCGTCGCCCAGCGCCGCAGCGGCGGGGTGCCGGGCAGCGACGTCAGCAGGTTCCGCGGGTTCATGGGGCTCAGTTCGTGGCGCGGGCTCACGCGCGCACCCACGTGGCGCCGGCTCATCCGCGGGCTAATGTTCATCGACTTTGCCGTCATGCGTACGAGCCTGCCGACCTCCCGAGGGGCGCGACAGAGTACGCGTACTCAGACCGAACACCCGTACTACACCCGTACTGCACCCGTACTGCACCCGCACTCAGATCGCGTACGCGGACTCAGCCCGGCCCCCTCGTCCCCCTGAACGTCATCCGGTAGGCCCCCGGCGACACCCCGAGCCCCGCCTGGAAGTGCTGCCTCAGCGACGCGCCCGTGCCGAAGCCCGCCTCCGTCGCGATGCGGTCGACCGTGCGGTCCGTCTCCTCCAGGAGCTCGCGTGCCCGGTCCACGCGGCGCTGCGTCAGCCACTGCATCGGCGTCAGGCCCGTCTCCTCGCGGAAGCGGCGGCTGAAGGTGCGGACGCTCATGGATTCCTGCCCGGCGAGATCGGCCAGCGTCAGGGGCTCGCCCAGCCGCTCCGCCGCCCACTGCCTGGCCCGGCCCGTCGACGTCAGCCGCGGCTCCGCCACCGGGCGGCGGATGTACTGGGCCTGGCCGCCCTCGCGGTGCGGGGGTACGACGGTGCGGCGGGCCACCTCCGCAGCCACCGCCGCGCCGTGGTCGCCGCGGATCATGTGCAGGCAGAGGTCGATGCCCGCGGCCTCGCCGGCGGAGGTGAGGACCCGGCCCTCGTCGACGTACAGGACGTCCGGATCGACCGTCACGGCGGGGAACGTGCGGGCGAAGAGGTCCGCCGACAGCCAGTGTGTCGTCGCCCTGCGGCCGTCCAGGAGGCCCGCTGCCGCGAGGACGAAGGCGCCGGTGCAGATGGAGGCGATACGGGCGCCGGAGGCGGACCGCAGCGCGTTCGCCAGGGCCGGTGGCAGCTCGCCCGGCACCAGCGACTCGTCCTCCTCGTGCGAGGCGGGGACGATGACCGTGTCCGCCGCTGCCAGCGCCTGGGGGCCGTGCTCGGCGTAGACGGGGAAGTCGGCGTCCGTGCGGATTCTGCCGGGGGCCAGGGCACAGGTCGTCAGGTCGTAGAGGCGCGCGCCCCGCGCCGATCGGGCGTTGCCGAACAGCTGGTGGACCAGGCCCAGTTCCATCGGCAGTACGCCGTCGCGCACGAGCACGGCCACCCGGTGGCCGCCCACGGCTCCCTCTCCGCTCATCCCCGGATCTTCCCACCCGCCTCAGCCGGAAGCCTTCGCCTCCGACAGCGGGCTCGCGATGTCCTCCAGGGACCGCCGTTCCGCCTTGACCGCGAACACCGCCGCGACCAGACCCGCCGCGCACATCAGGCCCGCGCCGATCTGGAAGGCGAGGACCGTGTCGCCGACGACGCCAGACTCCGTCAGCTTGGCGAAGATCAGCGGGCCGCTGATGCCGCCGGCCGCCGTGCCGATGGCGTAGAAGAAGGCGATGGCCATGGCCCGGGTCTCCATGGGGAAGATCTCGGAGACCGTCAGATAGGCGCTGCTCGCGCCCGCCGACGCGAAGAACAGGACCACGCACCAGCAGGCCGTGAGCGTCGCCGCGCTGAGCGAACCGCGGTCGAAGAGCCACGCCGTGCCGAAGAGCAGCACGCCCGACACGATGTACGTCGACGAGATCATGATCCGGCGGCCCACCGTGTCGAAGAGCTTGCCGAGGAAGAGCGGGCCCAGGAAGTTGCCCGCCGCGATGACGGCGAAGTAGTAACCCGTGCTGCCCGAGGGGACGTCGAAGAACTTGGTGAGGATCGCGCCGAAGCCGAAGGTGATCGCGTTGTAGAGGAACGCCTGGCCGATGAAGAGGGACAGGCCGAGCACCGCGCGCTTGGGGTAGTCGCGGAAGACGGTCCTCGCGATGAGGCCGAAGCCGATGCTCTTGCGCTGGTGGATGGTGATCTCGCGCTCGGGCGGTGGCAGGCGTTCGCCCTTCTCCTCCTCGATCTCCCGCTCGACCGACGTGACGAGGGTGTCCGCCTCCTCGCCGCGGCCGTGGATGAACTGCCAGCGCGGGCTCTCCGGGACGTGGCGGCGTACGAGCAGGATCACCAGGCCCAGTACGACGCCGAGGGCGAAGGTGAGCCGCCAGCCGAGGTCCTTGGGGAAGATGCTGGTGTTCAGCATGACGACCGAGAGCAGCGAACCGCCGATCGCGCCCAGCCAGTAGCTGCCGTTGATGATCAGGTCCACGCGCCCGCGGTATTTGGACGGGATGAGTTCGTCGATGGCCGAGTTGATGGCCGCGTACTCGCCGCCGATGCCGAAGCCGGTGAGGAAGCGGAAGAGGAAGAACCACCAGGCGTCGAAGGAGAGCGCGGTGAGGGCGGTGGCGCCGAGGTACACCGCGAGGGTGACCATGAAGAGCTTTTTCCGGCCGTACTTGTCGGTGAGGCGGGCGAAGAAGAGGGCCCCGGCGCAGGCCCCCGCCACGTACAGGGCCGCCGCGGTGCCGGTCACCTGGGCGGAGCTGATGGCCAGGCCGCTGCCCTCCTCGGAGAGGCGGCTCGCGATGTTGCCGACGGTGGTGACTTCCAGGCCGTCGAGGATCCAGACCGTGCCGAGGCCGATCACGATCATCCAGTGCCAGCGGGACCAGGGCAGCCGGTCCAGGCGGGCGGGCACGGCCGTGGTGACGGTGCCGGTCTCGCTGTCGGAGTGCTTCGGGTCGGTGTGCTTTCGGTCCGGGGGCGGCGGCGAGGCGGGCGTGGACGACGCGGTCATGGCGGGCGGCTCCTTCCGCTGCTCCCACGTCGCCGGGCTGCTGCTCCCGCGCCGGCGGATCGCGCTCGCGGCTCGGGCGACGGCTCTCCCTGCGTCGGGAGAGCTCCTCCAGAGTGCCCGGCAAAGGCGCCTTCACGCGCGCTGGAACCGCCAGGAGGCCCCCCTCGGCCGCAGACCCCCGTAACCCCCTTACGCCCCCAGCAGCCGCGACACCGAATAGATCGCGAGCCCCGCCAGCGCCCCCACCACCGTGCCGTTGATCCGGATGAACTGGAGGTCGCGGCCGATGTGCGCCTCGATCTTCTTCGACGTGTGCTCGGCGTCCCAGCCGGCGACCGTGTCGGTGATCAGGGAGGTGATCTCGTCCCTGTACGTCGTCACCACGTACACCGCGGCGCCCTCGACCCAGCCGTCGACCTTCTGCTGCAGCCGTCCGTCCGTCGCCATCCGCGAGCCGAGCGAGAGCAACGCGGCCCGCACCCGCAGCCGGAGCTCGCTGCGCTCGTCCTCGGCGGCGGCCACGATCATCTGGCGCACCGCCGACCAGGCGGAGGCGATCAGGTCCTGCACCTCGCCGCGGCCGAGCACCTCGCGCTTGAGGCGCTCCACACGCTCGCGGGTGTCCGAGTCGGACTGCAGGTCGGCGGCGAAGTCGGCGAGGAAACGGTCGACGGCTCCGCGCGCGGGGTGCTCGGGCATGTCCCGCATCTCGGTGAGGAAGCGCAGCAGTTCCTTGTAGACCCGCTCACCGACCTTCTTGTCGACGAACCGCGGGGTCCAGCCGGGGGCGCCGCCCTGTACGGCGTCCATGACCGACTCGTCGTGCTCGACGAGCCAGTCGTGGGCGCGTACGCAGATCAGGTCGACGACCCGCTTGTGGCCGCCGTCCGCGACGACCTTCTCCAGCATCTTGCCCATGCCGGGGGCGATCTCCTGGGCGTCCGCACGGCGCGTGATGGCTTCGCCCACGACCGCCTGGACGTCGGAGTCGCGCAGGACCGTCAGGGCGCCGCGCAGAGCCGTGGCCAGTTCGGCGGTCACCCGGTCGGCGTGGTCGGGGTCCGCGAGCCAGGTGCCGAGGCGGCTGCCGATGCCCACCGTGCGCAGCCGGCCGCGCACGACATCGGACGAGAGGAAGTTCTCGCCGACGAAGTCGCCTAGGGACGCGCCCAGTTGGTCCTTCTTGTTCGGAATGATCGCCGTGTGCGGGATGGGCAGGCCCAGCGGGTGGCGGAAGAGCGCCGTCACGGCGAACCAGTCGGCGAGCGCGCCGACCATGCCGGCCTCGGCCGCCGCGGCGACGTAGCCCGCCCAGGCACCGGCGCCGGAGTTCTGGGCCCACTTGGCGAGTACGTAGACGAGGGCGACGAAGACGAGGAGGCCCGTCGCGGTGATCTTCATCCGGCGGACGCCGCGGCGCTTCTCCTCGTCGGCGGGGCTGTACGTGAAACCGCCCCCACCGCCGACCGGAGCGGAACCGCCGGAGCCCGCCAGGACGCCGCTTGAAGGGCCGCGCTCACGGGAATGCTGCCCGGAAGCCACCCCTTCGGACGCATCCTCCGGAATTGAACGATTCGTACGTTCCACTCACTCCACCTGACCCGTTCGCGTGGTTCGCGGCGTCCTCATACGTATTGTCCCTGCCGCTCTGCGTCCCTTCCTGACCGACTCCTGGAACGGACCACAAGTTCCCGGCGTCTGAATGGTCGGAGGGGGGCAGTGTCGGCCGCCTCACGGCCCATGACGCATCATGGGGTGATCACATCGGAGCCTCGATCAGGCTCCCCCTGCTCGAGGAGACACAGCCCGCATGACCAAGCGTCACGGTTATGCCCTGCTTGCCGCGGTCCTCGCGGTAATAGTGGTGATTTCCGCCGCCATATACCTCGGTGTATCCACCGACGACGGATCTCAGGACACCATCAGCGCGGGGCCCCGCGGCCCGCGCAACTCCGCGGCGCCCGCCTCGGCCGGCACCTGGGTCGGCTCATGGGCCGCATCCCCCGCGGCGGCCGAACCAAACACGCACCGCAACGGCTTCGCGGGCCGCTCCATCCGCAACGTCGTGCACACCAGCGTCGGCGGCGACAGCGCCCGCATCACCCTGTCGAACCTGTACGGGCAGCAGCCGCTGAGCATCACCCACGCCTCCATCGCCGTCGCCGCGGGGTCGAACAACCCGGCGGCCGCACCGGGCACCCTGCGCCGCCTGGCCTTCAACGGCAACACCTCCGTGGTGATCCCCGCGGGGCAGCAGGTCATGAGCGACGCGGTCCGGCTGCGCGTGCCGCACGACGGCGACCTCCTGGTCTCGACGTACTCGCCGACCCCTTCGGGCCCGGTCACCTTCCACCCGCACGCCCGCCAGGTCAGCTACGTCGCCGAGGGCGACCGCACGGAGGACCCGAACGGCGCCGCGTACACCCAGCAGAGCACCTCCTGGCGCTACCTCTCGGCGGTGGACGTCCTGAGCAACGAGTCGGACGGCACCGTCGTCGTCTTCGGTGACTCGCTCACCGACGGCATCTCCTCCACGATGGGCGCCAACGCGCGCTGGACCGACAACCTGGCCGACCGCCTGCGCGCCGAGTCCGGCGCACCGCGCTACGGCGTCGTGAACGAGGGGATCAGCGGCAACCGCGTCCTCTCGGACGGCAACGGCACACCCGCGGACAACCCGAGCGGCCTCTCGCGCTTCGACCGCGACGTGCTCGACCGGACGGGCGTCAAGGCCGTCGTCGTCGCGCTCGGCGTGAACGACATCCTGCGCAACCCGCACCAGAACAACCCCGACCGCATCGTGGAGGGCCTGCGCGAACTGACGCGCCAGGCGCACACGCGCGGCCTGCGGGTCGTCGGGGCGACCCTGATGCCGTTCGGCGGCCACCGGGGATACGAGCCGGCGCTCGAGAACGTGCGCCAGGCGGTGAACGAGCAGATCCGCGACGGCAAGGTCTTCGACGAGTTCGTCGACTTCGACAAGGCCCTGCGCGACCCGTACGACCCCCGCAAGCTGCGCGGCGCGTACGACTCGGGCGACCACCTGCACCCGAGCGACCTGGGCTACCGCAAGATGGCCGAGACGTTCAACCTGACGCATCTGCGGGGCTCCGCGGCCGCCGAGCTGTAACCCCGCGCCCCGTGCCCGTGGGCGGTGCTAGTCGCCGCTCCCGGGTCCGTAGTCCCCCGGCGCCGGGTGCGAGGAGTCCGACCCGCGGTGGTGCCCTCCGTGGCCCCCACGGCCCTCGTGCCGCCCCCGGTGCCGCTCCCCGCGCTCGAGCTGCGCCGCACGCCGTTCCTCGCGGCGCTCGAGACGCTCGCGACGGCGCTCCTCCTTCAGGCGCTGCTTCTCGATCCTGCGGAGCTTGCGGTCCACGCCGACGCCGCCCATCAGGGCGAAGCCCTTGACGACCACGCGGGGCGAGCCGGGGGTGCCCTCGCCGGTCGCCTTGTCGTCGAAGCCGCCCATGAAGCCGAAGCCCTTGACCAGGACGGTCATCTCGGGCGGCACGATGACCTGCATGCCGCCCATGACGGTCCAGCAGCGGATCTCCACGTCGCGTTCCGTGAAGAGCGCCTCGCGCAGGTCGATCTCGCCGCCGCCCCACATCGCGAACCCGTCGAACTGCCGGCCGACCACCCAGCCGCCCTTGCGGCTGAACCCGCCCCAGAAGGCGAAGCCGAGCTTCGACGACGGCTCACCGCTCACCATCCGCCGTGACCAGTCGATGGCGGCGGGGTCGTCGCTCACCGGGCTCTTCACCATGGACACCTTGACGCCCTCCGCGGGCAGGTCCCGCGTGATCGGCTCCAACTCGCCGTACGTACGCGCCTTGTACGTCGCGTCCAGGCGCTCCTCGAACTCCTCCATGTCCAGGCGGCCCTCGGCCACGGCGTCACGGAGTCGTTCGGCGACGCGTTCACGGTCGGCGTCGGCGGCCCGGAGATCCGGGAGATGAGGCTGCTCGTCGGTCATGTGCAGCAGCCTACGAGGTCGCCTTCTCCGCGTACATCTTGGCGATGACCGCCTCGATGTCGGGTTCCCTGACCGAGAGGTCGACCATCGGATACCGGGCCGCGACCCGGGCGACAAGTGGAGCTGCCGACTCCGCGGCGGGGAAGGCGAGCCACTGCCGCGGACCCTCCACCTTCACCACCCGCGCCGACTCCACTTCGATGGGCGGCAGTTCACGCTCCAGGTCGACGACCAGGGTCCGCTCGCTCTCGCCCACCTCGTGCAGTCCCGCCAGCGGCCCGTCATACATCAGCCGCCCGTGGTCGATGACCATCACCCGCTTGCAGAGCTGCTCGATGTCGGTCAGGTCGTGCGTGGTGAGCAGGACCGTCGTACCCGCCTCCGCGTTCAGGTCCCGCAGGAAACCACGGACCTTGGCCTTGCTGATCACGTCGAGGCCGATCGTCGGCTCGTCCAGGTAGAGCACCTCCGGATCGTGCAGGAGCGCCGCCGCGATGTCGCCCCGCATCCGCTGGCCGAGCGAGAGCTGACGCACGGGGACGTCCAACAGGGCGCCCAGCTCGAGGAGTTCCACGCAACGCTCCAGGTTCTCCTTGAAGCGGGCGTCCGGAATCCGGTACATGCGGTGCATCAGGCGGTACGAGTCGATCAGCGGCAGGTCCCACCACAGCGTGGTGCGCTGCCCGAAGACCACACCGATGCGCCGCGCGAGGCGGGTGCGCTCACGGGAGGGATCGATGCCCGCGACGCGCAGCCGCCCGCCGCTGGGGGTCAGGATGCCTGTCAGCATCTTGATCGTCGTCGACTTGCCGGCGCCGTTCGGCCCGATGTAACCGACCATCTCGCCGCGCGGCACGGTGAAGCTGATGCCGTCGACGGCACGCACCTCGTGCTTCTCGCGCCGCATGAAGCCGGTCTTCTTGCGTACGTCGAAGACCTTCTCGACGCGGTCCAGCTCGATGAGGTCTTTCTCCACGGCGGTTCAGCTCCCTGTGCTGCGGTACGAACGAAGGCCCGTGCGCCAGGCGAGGCCCGCGAGCGCGAGAAGGAGGACGGCCACGAGCGGCGGCGTGAACGCCACCCACGTCGGCAGGTCCAGCGGATAGGGCCGCCCCAGGACGTACAGGGCGGGAATCCAGTTCACGAAGGCCAGCGGCAGGATGAAGGTGACGCCGCGCACCAGGTCCTTGGCGAAGACGGTCGGCGGGAACTGGAGCAGCGTGGTGCCCCCGTACGTGAAGGCGTTCTGCACCTCCGCCGCGTCCTGCGCCACGAACTGGAAGGCCGCGCCCCCGACGAACACGGCCGCGAAGATGCCCGCGCCGCAGAGCAGCATCAGCGGGACCATCAGCGCCTTCAACGGGGTCCATGCGATGTCCAGGACCACCAGTGCGTAGGCGAGGACGAGCGCGCCCTGCAGCAGGCGCCCGACCCTGTGCAGCCCGAAGCGGTCGGCGGCGACCTGCGCGATCACCGGCGCGGGCCGCACCAGGAGCGTGTCGAGGGTGCCGTCACGCACCCGCTTCCCGAGCCGGTCCATGGACCCCAGGGAGAGGTCGGCGAGCCCGAACGCGGTGCACGTGGCGCCGTACAGGAAGGCGATCTCCGACAGCGAGTAGCCGCCGAGCCGGTCCACCTGGGAGAACATCAGCAGGATCGCCGCGAAGTCGAAGGCGGTCACCGCGAAGTTGCCGAACGCGGTCATCACGAAGGACAGCCGGTAGGCCATCAGGGAGCGGATCCACATGGCGGAGATCAGCCGGTAGGCGCGCAACCCGTCCCGCACCTGCGTCAGGCCACCCCTCACACGCGTCAGGTCAGCCACCCTGGACCACCACCCGACGCGTGGCCACGGCCTGAAGCAGCCGCCCGGCCGTGAGGAGCACCGCGGCCCAGCCGATCTGGAAGGCGTACGTCCGCAGCAGGTCCACGCCCGTGTGCTTGCCGAGGAACACGTCGGCGGGCACCTGGAGCAGCGCCGACCAGGGCAGGGCGCGGGCGAACTCGCCGAGCGCGCCGGGGAAGACGTTCAGCGGGAGCAGCATCCCGGAGAAGAAGGTGCCCGCGAGCATCGCCACCTGGGTGGTGCCCGCGCCGTCCATCAGCCAGAACGCGGAGAGCGCCACCAGGAAGCGGATCGCGAAGCTGACCAGGGCGCCGAGGATCACGGCGAGCAGGAAGGCAAGCCAGCGCAGGGGCTCGGTGGGCAGGGCCAGGTCGAAGATGAGCGCGCCGACCACCATCGGCACGATCCCGCGCCCGAGCAGCTGGAACAGGGCACGGCCCAGGTCGGTCGCCAGCCACCAGAGCTGCAGGTCGGCGGGGCGGTACAGGTCGACGGCGATGTCCCCGGTGCGGATCCGCTCGATCAGCTCGCCCTCGAAGCCGCCGCCCATCAGCGCCATCACCGTGAGCAGCGCCTGCCCCAGCCAGACGAACGTCAACGCCTGCGCCTGGTCGTAGCCGCCGAGTCCCGGCCGCTCGTCCCACAGGGCGATGTAGGTGTACGCGAGGATCAGCCCGAAGACCGTGTTGGTGAACACTCCCGCCAGGGTCGCCGTGCGGTAGGTCGCGTACCGTCTGAAGCCTCCCCGGGCGACGGCCGCGTACAAGCGGAACCGTCCTGTACGCACACGCATCCCCTTTAACGAGAGCCTTGACGAATTTGCGAGAGCCTTGACCGAAGCCCTGCCCCGGCCTGGGCCAAAGGGACGGAGCCTAGTGCGGGCGTCATCGCTCGTGCCAGGCATTTTCCGCACGCGGCGCGTGCCTGGCGGGGAACGCATGAAGCGACAGTGTGCAATGGGTCGTACGAGGCGTACGTGACGTACGACGCGAACCGGGAGTTCCACGAGACATGAGCAGCGACGAGCCGCAGCAGCAGGGCGCCAAGAAACCCGAGGGATGGGCGCCCCGCGAACCCGTGGACACCCCGGCCGCCACACCGGACGACGCCCCGGCCGCCACGCCGTCCGACACATCGGAGGCGCCGGACGCCGAAGGCACCGGCAACAAGGGCAAGAAGAAGCGCCCCAAGCGCAAGGGCTGGCGGCGCATCTTCCCCACCTGGCGCATGGTGCTCGGCGGTTTCATCCTGCTGATCCTGCTCTGCGTCGGCGGCTTCGTCGCGGGCTACATGATCGTCGAGATCCCGCCCGCCAACGCGGCGGCCACCGCGCAGAGCAACGTCTACCTCTACGCCGACGGCAGCCAACTGGCCCGCGACGGCGAGGTCAACCGCGAGAACGTCCCGCTGAGCCAGATCCCCAAGGAAGTCCAGCACGCCGCGCTCGCCGCCGAGGACCGGGACTTCTACAGCGAGTCGGCGGTCGACCCCAAGGCGATGATCCGCGCCGCCTACAACACCGTCACCGGCAAGGGCAAGCAGTCCGGTTCGACGATCACCCAGCAGTACGTCAAGAACTACTACCTCGGCCAGGAACAGACGGTCACCCGCAAGGCCAAGGAGTTCTTCATCTCCATCAAGCTGGACCGCGAGGTGAGCAAGGACGAGATCCTCGCCGGGTATCTGAACACCAGCTACTTCGGGCGCAACGCGTACGGCGTCCAGGCCGCGGCCCAGGCTTACTTCGGCGAGGACGTCAAGGACCTGGACACCGCGCAGGGCGCCTACCTCGCGACGCTCCTCAACTCCCCCAACGCCTACGACGTGGCGACCCACCCGGAGAACAAGAAGCGCGCCGAGGGCCGCTGGAACTACGTCCTGGACGGCATGGTCAAGGAGGGCTGGCTCAGCGCCGCCGAACGGGCGAAGACCAAGTTCCCCGTCCCGAAGGAGGCCAAGGGGGCGTCCGGTCTCTCCGGCCAGCGCGGCTACCTCGTGCAGGCCGTCGAGGACTACCTGACGTCCCACGACATCGTCGACGAGGACACCCTGGCCAAGGGCGGCTACCGCATCACCACCACCCTCCAGAAGGACCGCCAGGACGCCTTCAAGGAGGCCGTCGACGACCAGGTGATGTCCAAGGTCGACAAGAAGGCCCGCAAGGTCGACCGCAACGTACGCGCGGGCGGCGCCTCGATCGACCCCAAGACCGGCAAGGTCGTCGCGATGTACGGCGGCATCGACTACACCAAGCAGTACGTCAACAACGCCACGCGCCGCGACTACCAAGTGGGCTCCACCTTCAAGCCGTTCGTCTTCACCTCGGCCGTGGAGAACGGCTCGGTCACCCAGGACGGCCTCCCCATCACCCCCAACACCATCTACGACGGCACCAACAAGCGTCCCGTGCAGGGCTGGGACGGCGGGGCGTACGCCCCCGAGAACGAGGACGACGTCGACTACGGCGACATCACCGTCAGGACCGCCACCGACAAGTCCGTCAACTCCGTGTACGCGCAGATGGCCGTCGACGTCGGCTCGGACAAGGTCAAGGACACCGCCGTCGCCCTCGGCATCCCGGAGAGCACCCCTGACCTGACCGCGTCCCCCTCCATCGCGCTCGGCCCGTCCACGGCGTCCGTACTGGACATGACGGAGGCGTACGCGACGCTCGCCAACCACGGCAAGCACCCCACGTACACGATGGTCGAGAAGGTCACCAAGGGCGGCCAGCAGCTCGAACTGCCCGAGCAGACGACCGCGCAGGCCGTCAGCCGCGAGGCCGCCGACACCACCACCTCGATCCTGCGGAGCGTCGTCGAGGGCGGCACCGGCACGGCGGCCCAGGCCGCGGGCCGCCCCGCGGTCGGCAAGACCGGCACCGCGGAGGAGGACAAGGCGGCCTGGTTCGCGGGCTACACCCCCGAACTCGCCACCGTGGTCTCCGTGATGGGCCAGAACCCCGACACCGGCGCGCACACCCCGCTGTACGGGGCGCTCGGCCAGGCCCGCATCAACGGCGGCGGCTACCCCGCGCAGATCTGGGCGCAGTTCACCAGGGACGCCCTGGAGGGCGAGCCGGTGCGGGACTTCGACCTGGAGCTCGAGGAGGGCGCCGACGTGCCGCCGGTCCCGGACCCCACGGACGCCGAGGAGGACCCGGCCACCGGCGGAGCCGCCACAGGCGGTGACGACGGGACCCAGGGGCAGGACCAGGGCCAGACACAAGGCCAGGACGGAGGCCAGACACCGGGCCAGGACCAAGGGCAGACCGAGGGCCAGGACCAGGGCCAGACACAAGGCCAGGACCAAGGGCAGACGCAGGGCGGTCCGACGGACGGCGGCACCACCGACGGCTCGACGGCCGACGGCGGTGCCACCGCCGACGGAGGCGCCGTCCAGGGCGGCCAGACCGACGGCTCCACCGCGGACGGCGGAACAGGCGCCGACGAAGGGGCCCTGGGCGGCGGCCTCACGGAAGGCACGGCGGCCAGAAGGAAGGGCGAGGGCAGCCCGGCGTATTACTACTACTAGAGCCCGGAGAGCCCGGAGAGCCCACGCCCCGCGGGCTAGTGCCCCGAGGTCGCCTTCAGGCCCACGACGGCGACCAGCAGCAGCACCACGAAGAAGATCCGGGCGGCGGTGGCCGGCTCACCGAGCACCATCATCCCGACCACCGCCGCACCGGCAGCACCGATGCCGACCCACACGCCGTACGCCGTACCGATCGGCAGCGTCTTGGCGGCGTGCGACAGCAGCATCATGCTCGCGACGATCCCGAGGCCGGTGAACACGCTCGGCCACAGCCGCGTGAACCCCTCGGTGAACTTCATCCCGATCGACCAGCCCACTTCGAGCAGACCGGCGACGATCAACAGAACCCAGGCCACGACGGCACCTCCGACACGTGAGACGCGAGATCGCGTCACTTGAATGGGGGTGCGTCGTCTTTGCGGAAACCCGGTACGGCGCGTCTCGTCGGGGTCCCTCCAAGGTAGCAAAGGACACGCGTAAGGGGCTGGTGACCATGGTCACCAGCCCCTTACACACAGTTGCGGACCGCTACAGATAAAGCCCCGTCGAATCCTCGGAGCCCTCGAACCGGTCGGCGGCCACGGCATGCAGATCGCGCTCGCGCATCAGCACGTACGCCACGCCCCGCACCTCCACCTCGGCCCGGTCCTCCGGGTCGTACAGCACCCGGTCACCCGGCTCCACCGCCCGGACGTTCTGCCCCACGGCGACGACCTCCGCCCACGCGAGACGCCTGCCGACTGCGGCGGTCGCGGGAATCAGGATGCCGCCGCCGGACCTGCGCTCACCCTCGGCGGTGTCCTGCCGCACGAGCACACGGTCGTGCAGCATCCGGATGGGCAGCTTGTCGTCGTGGGGGCTGTGTCCCCGGCTCTTGGCGCTCACGCCCCGAACCTACCTGCCGAAGGACCGCACGGACGATGCCGGGTCAGCCCCTGCGGCGCCGCGTGCTCACCGCGAGCATCCCCACGAGACCCACGACCACCAGCGCCACCGGCACGATGCGCTCCAGACGCGGCGCACCGTCCTCGTGCACCAGCTGGGCCCGCACATCGGACACCACGCGGTTCGCACCCACGTACGCCCGCCCGAGGGAGTTGTCCACACTGGCGACGACCTTGGCCTTCGCGTCACCCACGATCGTCTTCGGGTGAACCCGCACCCCGATCTCGTCGAGCGTCTCGGCGAGCGTCACGCGACGGCGCTTGATGTCCGCCTCGATCTGCGCCGGGGTCCTGATATCCGACGTGTCCGACACCGCGCTGCCTCCGTGGTCGTGTCCGGCTGTCTGATCCTTCAGTACGTCTCGCCGACAGTCTGTCAGTTCCACGCGCACCGCACCCCACGGCACCCCTATTACGCTCGACTCCGTCACCACCCGTTTCACGAACATCCTGTTACGAGCACCCTGCGCGAGGAGACCGAAGATGAGCGAGCGACTCACCCCCGGCGACACGGCCCCGGCCTTCACCCTGCCGGACGCGGACGGCAACGAGGTCTCCCTTGCCGACCACAAGGGCCGCAAGGTCATCGTCTACTTCTACCCGGCCGCCCTCACCCCCGGCTGCACCAAGCAGGCCTGCGACTTCACGGACAACCTCGACGCCCTCGCCACCGCGGGCTACGACGTCATCGGCGTGTCGCCGGACAAGCCGGAGAAGCTGGCGAAGTTCCGCGAGCAGGAGAACCTCAAGGTCACGCTCGTCGGCGACCCCTCCAAGGAGACCCTGGAGGCCTACGGCGCCTTCGGCGAGAAGAAGCTGTACGGCAAGACCGTGACCGGCGTCATCCGCTCCACGGTCGTCGTCGACGAGACCGGCAAGGTCGAGCACGCCTTCTACAACGTCAAGGCGACGGGCCACGTGGCCAAGATCATCAAGGACCTGGGCATCTGACCTGGGCATCTGACCTGCGCCCCCTCCACCCGGACAACTGTGACGAACGCCCCCTTCAAGGGGGCGTTCGTTTGCGTCGGCCAACTTCGAGCAAGTGATCCAAGGAGGATTGTTCGCAGAACGGAAGGACTACCCATGGCGGCCCACGACGAGGCACCGGCCGACGCCGATGCGGTCAAGCGGCACCGCAACCTGTTCCGGGCCGCCAAACGGCGCAAAGACCCCCCGCTGCGCCGCACCGACATCACGGTCACGGACGAGGCCGCGGTCAAACGAGCGGTCAAGGCCGCCTCGCTCGGCAACGCCATGGAATGGTTCGACTTCGGCATCTACAGCTACCTCGCCGTCACCATCGGCCACGTCTTCTTCCCTTCCGGGAACGACACGGTCCAGCTGATCTCGTCGTTCGCGACCTTCGCGGTGTCCTTCCTCGTACGCCCCATCGGCGGCATGGTCTTCGGCCCGATGGGCGACAAGATCGGCCGCAAGAAGGTCCTCGCACTGACGATGATCCTCATGGCCATCGGCACCCTCGCCATCGGCCTGATCCCGTCCTACGCCACCATCGGCTTCTGGGCCCCGGTCCTGCTGATCTTCTTCCGCCTCGTCCAGGGCTTCTCGACCGGCGGTGAGTACGGCGGCGCGTCCACCTTCATCGCCGAGTACGCCCCCGACAAGCGCCGCGGCTTCTTCGGCAGCTTCCTGGAGATGGGCACCCTGGCCGGCTACACCGGCGCCGCCGGCCTCGTCCTCATCCTCAACAGCGCGCTCGGCGCGGACACCATGGAGCAGTGGGGCTGGCGCGTCCCCTTCCTCGTCGCGGGACCGCTCGGCCTCGTCGGCCTCTACCTGCGGCTGAAGCTCGACGAGACACCCGCGTTCCAGAAGATGGAGGACGCCACCTTCCACGCGGCCTCCGAAGGCGCGTCCACCGTCGAGACGACGGCCAAGGGCGACCTCGCCAAGATCTTCCGTGAGCACTGGGCGACGCTGATCCTCTGCATCGCACTCGTCGGCGCGTACAACGTCACCGACTACATGCTCCTGTCGTACATGCCGACGTACCTCTCCGACGAACTCGGCTACGACGACTCGCACGGCCTGCTGATCCTCATCGGCACCATGATCGTCCTGATGCTGCTCATCACCCAGGTCGGCAAGCTGTCCGACCGCTTCGGCCGCAAGCCGCTCCTGATGACGGGCATGGTCAGCTTCTTCGTCATCTCCATCCCGGCGTTCCTCCTGATCAAGCAGGGCAGCCTGATCGCGGTCTCCGGCGGCATGCTCCTCCTGGGCCTCTCCCTGCTCTGCCTCCTGGGCACGATGTCGGCGACGCTCCCGGCCCTGTTCCCCACCTCGGTCCGCTACGGCTCCCTGTCGGTGGGCTACAACATCTCCGCCTCCCTCTTCGGCGGCACGGCCCCCCTGGTCATCACGTCCCTGATCAGCGTCACGGGCACGGACATGGTCCCGGCGTACTACTCGATGGCGGCGGCGCTGGTGGGCATCATCGCGGTGTCCTGCATGAAGGAAACAGCCCAGAAGCCGCTGTCGGGCTCCCCGCCGTCGGTGGGCACGAAGGAGGAGGCAGCGGAAATGGTCGAGGCGGCGGCCCCGACTCCCCGCTTCTGACCCCCGCCCCTCCCGCCGCCGCAACGGCCCGCCCCCTCTCGCAAGTGGGGCGGGCCGTTCCGCATTCCGGACGTAACTGTCCGATTGTCGGTTCGTTAGGCCGTACGAGACTGCGACGTGCGGTCGGAACGGGAGGGGAATGATGCCGGACCCGTACAGCAGGGATCGGTTGACACCGGTCGTCGCCGAGGCCCGCAATTGGACTGACCTGATGCGGCGCCTCGGCCTCAGGCCGAGCGGAGGACAACGGCGCGTGCTGCAGGAAAGGGTGGCCCGGCACGGACTCGATACGAGCCACTTCGCCCAGCGCAGCCCATGGCGCAAGTATCCGGACGCCGCGATTGCCGACGCCGCCGTGTCGTCGTCCTCGCTTCGCGAGGTGGCACTCAAGTTGGGCGCCGCACCAGCCACCGGGACGCTCTCGCACATCCGCCGCCGCATCGGCGCCGCCGGCATCGACATCAGCCACTTCCCCGGCATCGACCGACCCGAACTGGACCTTCCCTTCACCGCCGAGGAACTGCGGGCAGCGGCCGCGGCAGCGAGCAGCGTGCGCGGCGTGGCCCGCGCATTGGGGATACCTGACGACAGCCGCTCGCGCGCAGCGTTGGCCCGCATGCTGCGCGTTGAGGGCATCGACATCGGGCACTTCTCCCACCAGCGTCCGTCGATCCCGGAGGAACAACTCCGCGACCTGGTACGAAGCTGCGACAGCTACGCCGATGTGATGCGGGGCCTCGGCATGGAGGTCGACGACACGAACCACCGCCGCGTTCGGCGCGCGGCAGCACGCTTCGGCCTCGACACCAGCCACTTCAAGCGCCGGGCCTGGGGACAGCCGGAGCGTCCCGCACCCCCACCCATCGCTCAGCGGGTACTGGTCGTGCTGCCGGATCACGCCGGACGGACCAACAGGACTCAGCTCCACCGAGCCCTGACCGAGATCGGGTTGCCGTACGTGTGTGTCGGGTGTGGCAGCACCGGTGAATGGCTCGGGCGCCCGATCACCCTGCAGATCGACCATGTCAACGGGAACTGGCGCGACAACCGGCGGGAGAACCTTCGGTACCTGTGCCCTAACTGCCATGCGCTGACGGAGACGTGGTGTCGGCAGAAGGGGAGGACGCCGCTCGCCGGATAGCCGTCGCCCCTCGTACACTTACAGCCGCCCGTCACAGCTGACGACGGGCGGCTAGCGGCGGTGGCGCAGTGGCGACGCAGCAGACTTAGGATCTGTGGCCCTTGATCGGGCTTGAGGGTTCGAATCCCTTCCGCCGCACGTAAATGGCCTGCGAATCAGAGGTTTGATCGCAGGCCATTTCCATGCGCCACTCAGCCCAACAGCTCCCGCACCACCGGCACCAGCCCCCGGAACGCCTTGCCGCGGTGGCTGATCGCGTTCTTCTCCTCGGGGGAGAGTTCCGCGCAGGTCCGGGACTCCCCCTCCGGCTGGAGGATCGGGTCGTAGCCGAAGCCGCCCGAGCCCGACGGGGTGTGGCGGAGGATGCCGCGGAGTTGGCCCTCCACCACCCGCTCCGTGCCGTCCGGCAGGGCGAGCGCAGCTGCGCAGGCGAAGTGGGCGCCCCGGTGGGTGTCAGCGTCGATGTCGCCCAACTGGGCAAGCAAAAGCTGCAGGTTCGCGGCGTCGTCGCCGTGCTTGCCCGCCCAGCGGGCGGAGAAGATGCCGGGGGCTCCGCCGAGGACGTCGACGCAGAGGCCGGAGTCGTCGGCGACGGCGGGGAGGCCGGTGGCCTTGGCGAGGGCGTGGGCCTTGAGGAGGGCGTTCTCGGCGAAGGTGACGCCGGTTTCCCTGACGTCGGGGATCTCGGGGTAGGCGTCCGCGCCGACGAGGTCGTGGGTGAGGCCTGCGTCGGCGAGGATCGCCCTGAGTTCCGTGATCTTGCCGGCGTTGCGGGTGGCGAGGATGAGGCGGGTCATGGCGACCAGTATCGACCAGTGACCCGGCCCTCGGACGCTACGGGGTGCTACGGGGTGCTACGGGGTGCAGACCTTCGTCAGTTCGCTCGTCGCGTCCACGATCGGCTTGAGGTCAGGGGTGGTGTCGCCGTTGTTGATGGAGTCGCGGACGTTGCCGACGGCCTTGTCGAGGTCGTCGACGGCCTTGTTCACGTCGGTGTTGTCGGTCTTGTCGCCGATCTCGTCGATGTTCTTGTCGATCTTGTCGAGTGCCTCGTCGGCCTGCGTGGGGTCGTCGCCGGCCTTTTCGAGGGCCTGCTGCAGGTCGGTGACGCTGTCGGCGATGGCGTCGGCGGTCTGGACGCAGTCGAGGGCCTTGTTGACGGCGTCGCAACCGACAAGGCCGATGCCCGCCGGTACGGCGATCAGAAGTGCGGTGATGGCGGTGGCTGTACGGCGGTGACGCGCGGCCATGCTTGGGTCCCTCCCCGGGTGCTGTACGGGCGCACGGCTTTGCCCGTGCGCCCGTATCCGTAAGAACGCTTGGGGAGGGCTTGATGGTTGCTTGCCGGGCCGTCCGGTTGGCGGCCTCGGCGGCCCGGCGGCCGTCCGTCCTACTTGGTCGCTTCGAGTGCCTCGCGCTGGAACGCGGCCAGGTCCTCGCAGCCGCCGACCGCGAGGTCGAGCAGTGCGTTGAGTTCCTTGCGGTCGAAGGGCTCGGCCTCGGCGGTGCCCTGGACCTCGACGAAGCGGCCGTCGCCGGTGCAGACGACGTTCATGTCGGTGTCGGCCTTGACGTCTTCCTCGTAGCGCAGGTCGAGGAGGGGTACGCCGCCGACGATGCCGACGGAGACGGCGGAGACGGTGTCGGTGAGGGGCTTGCGGCCGGCCTTGATGAGCTTCTTGCCCTGGGCCCAGGCGACGGCGTCGGCGAGGGCGACGTAGGCGCCGGTGATGGCGGCGGTGCGGGTGCCGCCGTCGGCCTGGAGGACGTCGCAGTCGAGGACGATGGTGTTCTCGCCGAGCGCCTTGTAGTCGATGACGGCGCGCAGTGAACGTCCGATGAGGCGGGAGATCTCGTGGGTGCGGCCGCCGATCTTGCCGCGTACGGATTCGCGGTCGCCGCGGGTGTTGGTGGAGCGCGGGAGCATCGAGTACTCGGCGGTGACCCAGCCTTCGCCGCTGCCCTTGCGCCAGCGGGGGACGCCTTCGGTGACGGAGGCGGTGCAGAAGACCTTGGTGTCGCCGAAGGAGATGAGGACGGAGCCCTCGGCGTGCTTGCTCCAGCCGCGCTCGATGGTGATCGGGCGGAGCTGTTCGGGGGTGCGGCCGTCGATTCGAGACATGGCGTCGAGCCTAGCCTTTGGGCGGAGCTCGGAGTGACGCGGGAAGTACGCGCGTAGGGCCCCGCCCGGATGTTCCGGACGGGGCCCTGTTGCGGTGAGTTCAGCTCACATCATGTCTTCGATGTCGGCGGCGATGGGGTCGGCGTCGGTGCCGATGACGACCTGGATCGCGGTGCCCATCTTGACGACTCCGTGGGCGCCTGCGGCCTTCAGCGCGGCGTCGTCGACGAGGCTCGGGTCGTGGACCTCGGTGCGGAGGCGGGTGATGCAGCCCTCGACCTCTTCGATGTTCTCGATGCCGCCGAGCCCGGCGACGATCTTCTCAGCCTTGCTGGCCATGGTGTTCTCCCTGTTCTCAAAGGACGCGGCCTCACCACACCGTAGGTCCGCTTTGTCACGGTAACGCACGGTTGGAGCATCTTCGCGGGCGGCTACGGCACTCGTACCCAATGATGGCGATCAAGGTGCCACCCCCGCGCATTCCCGCCGGGACGGCACCGCACTCGTTCCGCAACTGGTCTACACCAGTTTTCAACTCCCGCCAAACCTGGCTTGTTCCGGAGGGGACGCCGATGAGCACGGACGCAGCAGCGGTGCCACAGAAGAAGTGGTGGAACGGCCTGTTCCAGGGCCTCCAGAAGATGGGCCGCAGCCTCCAGCTGCCCATCGCCGTACTCCCCGCCGCCGGCATCCTCAACCGTCTCGGACAGCCGGACGTCTTCGGCGCGGACGGCCTCGGCTGGGACAACGTCGCCAAGGTCTTCGCGGCGGCGGGTGGTTCCCTCCTGGACTCCACGCTCGGCCTGCCCCTGCTGTTCTGCATCGGTGTCGCGATCGGCATGGCCAAGAAGTCGGACGGCTCCACGGCGCTCGCCGCGGTGGTGGGCTTCCTCGTGTACTACGCGGTGCTCCGCGCCTTCCCCGACGACTGCCCCGCGGACACCACGTTCGGCGCCGCGGGCATGTGGAGCGGGGTCTGCATCGCGGAGGACGGGACACCCGCGCAGGCCGCGTACCAGAATCCAGGGGTCTTCGGCGGCATCGTGATGGGTCTGCTGGCCGCGTGGTTCTGGCAGCGCTATCACCGCGTGAAGCTGGTCGACTGGCTGGGCTTCTTCAACGGCCGCCGTCTGGTGCCGATCATCATGGCCTTCGTCGGGCTTGTCTTCGCCGGGCTGTGCGTGTGGATCTGGCCGCCCATCGGTGACGCGCTGACCAGCTTCTCCAAGTGGCTCGTGGACCTGGGCTGGCTGGGCTCGGGCATCTTCGGCGTGGCCAACCGCGCGCTGCTCACGATCGGCCTGCACCAGTTCCTGAACACGTTCGTCTGGTTCCAGTTCGGTGACTACGAGAAGCCCGACGGCACGATGGTCCACGGTGACATCAACCGGTTCCTCGCGGGCGACCCGACGGCCGGTCAGTTCACCTCGGGCTTCTTCCCGATCATGATGTTCGCGCTGCCGGCCGCGGCCCTGGCGATCACGCACGCGGCCCGGCCCGAACGCCGCAAGGTGGTCGGCGGCCTGATGCTGTCGGTCGGCCTGACGTCGTTCGTCACCGGCATCACCGAACCGATCGAGTACTCGTTCCTCTTCATCGCGCCCGCGCTGTACGCGATCCACGCGGTGCTCACCGGTGTCTCGATGGCGGTGACGTGGGCGCTGGGGGTCAAGGACGGCTTCAGCTTCTCGGCGGGTCTCATCGACTACGTCATCAACTGGAGTCTGGCGACCAAACCCTGGCTGATCATTCCCATCGGGCTCGTCTTCGCCGTCGTGTACTACGTCCTGTTCAGCTTCGTGATCCGCAAGTTCGACCTGCATACGCCGGGACGAGAGCCGGAGGAGGAAGCGGAAGCACAGGACGCGGAGCAGACGAAGGCTTAGCCGCTGGCAGGGCCGTCGCCGCGGCCCGCTCCATCGCCTCACCGGAAGGCCCCAGGACCCTTTGACCCTGGGGCCTTTCGGCGTTAATTTCGCGTTATGGCGGACCCCACAAAACTCGTGGGTTCCTTACGTCACCTTCACCGTGCTACAACAGGTCTACACCACTAATGGTGTAGACCACGCGGCCGTCCGCCGCGACCCCCGGAGACGCCGCCGTCACCCACTTCCCTGTCCCCAGGCGGCGCCTTGCCCACTGGAGGAAGTTGTGTCCACGGCCAGTGCCGCCCCCGCGGCCGACAAGAAGAAGGGCTCCGGCGCGATGGCTGTCATGCAGCGCATCGGCCGCAGCCTCATGCTGCCGGTCGCCGTGCTGCCCGCAGGCGCCCTGCTCGTCCGACTCGGCAACCCCGACATGCTCGGCCGCCCGTCGTTCCCGGACTTCATCACGAAGATCGCCGGCTTCATGGCCGCGGGTGGCAACGCCATCCTCGACAACATGGCGCTGCTGTTCGCCGTCGGCATCGCGATCGGCTTCGCGAAGAAGTCGGACGGCTCGACGGCCCTGGCCGCCGTCACCGGCTACCTGGTCTTCAAGAACGTGCTCGCCACGTTCACCGACCCGAACCTCGACAAGATCGCCAAGGTCGTCGACGGCAAGATAGTCATGACCGAGGCCCCGGTGGACGCCAAGGTCCTCGGCGGTGTCGTGATGGGCATCGTCGTCGCCCTGCTCTACCAGAAGTTCTACCGGACCAAGCTGCCCGACTGGGCCGGCTTCTTCGGCGGCCGCCGTCTGGTCCCGATCCTCTCGGCCTTCGCGGGCCTGGTCCTCGGCATCGTCTTCGGCTACATCTGGCCGATCCTCGGCACGGGCCTGCACAACTTCGGTGAGTGGCTCGTCGGTTCCGGCGCCGTGGGCGCGGGCATCTTCGGTGTCGCCAACCGCGCGCTGATCCCGGTCGGCATGCACCACCTCCTGAACTCCTTCCCGTGGTTCCAGGCCGGTTCGTACGAGGGCAAGAGCGGCGACATCAACCGCTTCCTCGCCGGTGACCCGACCGCCGGACAGTTCATGACCGGCTTCTTCCCGATCATGATGTTCGCGCTCCCCGCGGCCTGCCTCGCGATCGTCCACTGCGCCCGCCCCGAGCGCCGCAAGGTCGTCGGCGGCATGATGTTCTCGCTCGCGCTCACCGCCTTCGTGACCGGTGTGACCGAGCCGATCGAGTTCACGTTCATGTTCATCGCCCCGGTCCTGTACGCGATCCACGCGGTGCTGACCGGTGTCTCCATGGCGCTGACCTGGGCGCTCGGCATGAAGGACGGCTTCGGCTTCTCGGCGGGCGCGGTCGACTTCTTCCTCAACCTCGGCATCGCCAGCAACCCATGGGGTCTGGCCCTGGTGGGCCTCTGCTTCGCGGCCGTCTACTACGTGGTCTTCCGCTTCGCGATCACCAAGTGGAACCTCCCGACACCGGGCCGCGAGTCCGACGAGGAGCTCGCCGAGATCCTCAAGGCCGAGGCGAAGTAAGCCTCAGCCGCACGGCTCGTACGAAGCATGAGAGCCCCGCACCGTCGCGATCGACGGTGCGGGGCTCTCTCGTGTTCTCTCGTGCTCTCTCGTGTCACCAGGCGCTAGATCTCGTAGACCCGTCCGGCCTTCGCGAGCTCCGCGGGGCCGTCGTACACCGAGCGCGCGTCCGCCAGGTTCACCTGCGGGTCCGTCCACGGCGGGATGTGCGTGAGGACCAGGCGCCCGGCGTTGGCGCGCCGGGCCGACTCGCCCGCCTCGCGGCCGTTGAGGTGCAGGTCGGGGATGTTCTCCTTGCCGTGCGTGAAGGCCGCCTCGCAGAGGAACAGGTCGGTGTCGGCGGCCAGTTCGTCGAGCGCGCCGCACACCCCGGTGTCTCCCGAGTACGTGAGGGACCTGCCCCCGTGCTCGACGCGGATGCCGTACGCCTCGACGGGGTGGTGCACCTTCTCCGTGCGGACCGAGAACGGGCCGATGTCGAACGAGGCCGGCTTGACGGTGTGGAAGTCGAAGACCTCGCTCATCGAGGAGGCCGAGGGGGTGTCGGCGTACGCGGTGGTCAGGCGCTGTTCCGTGCCCTCGGGTCCGTAGACCGGGATGGGGGCGCAGCGGCCGCCTTCGTGCCGGTAGTAGCGGGCCACGAAGTAGGCGCACATGTCGATGCAGTGGTCGGCGTGCAGGTGGCTGAGGAAGATCGCGTCCAGGTCGTACAGACCGACGTGGCGCTGCAGCTCGCCGAGGGCGCCATTGCCCATGTCGAGCAGCAGCCGGAAGCCGTCGGCCTCTACGAGGTAGCTCGAACAGGCCGAGTCCGCGGACGGAAACGACCCCGAGCAGCCGACGACGGTGAGCTTCATGGAGCGGAAACCTCCGGGGGCGAAACGGGGGTTGTGCGGGGGCCTTGCGGGGGCTCGCGAAGGGCCTGCGACAGGCTCTTCGAGGAGTTCTGCGGTCCGTCGAGCGTAAGGCGCAAAAGGTCCGGTCGCTCCTCCGTCGTGGGCCGTTGTGGGAGAACTCACCTGCGCTGTCACCGGTTCGGGGGGCGCGCGGGGCGGGGAGCGCCCCGGTACCGTCTGCGGTATGGATACGTCATGGTGGCTCGCCCTGGCCGCCGTGGTGGTGCTCGCGGCGGTCGCCGCGGTGGTGGACGGCCGGGGTCGCAGCGACCGCGGCCCCCGCGGACGGACCACCCGGCCGCCGGGCCGTCCGCGCGGCCCGCGGCGCCGGCTGCCCGCGCCGAGACCGGCGGAGATCTGGTGGGCGCGGGTTCCGTACGAGGACGGCCCCGGCACGAAGGACCGGCCCTGTCTGGTGCTGTCGGTGCGCGGCGAGAGCGCGGTCGTCGCGAAGATCACCAGCAAGTACCACGACGAGCGGGCCGGGGTGATTCCGCTGCCGCCCGGGGCGGTGGGGGACGCGCGGGGCCGCCCGAGCTTCCTGGAGACGGACGAGCTGCGGGACGTGCCGGTGTGGGAGTTCCGCAGGCGGGCGGGGGTCGTGGATCCGGCGTTGTGGGATCAGGTGCGGTACCTGGCGGGGTGAACAGCGAAAACGCCGGTCGGGCTGGAGGTGTCCAGTCCGGCCGGCGTTGTCTTCGCGGCTGCTCTCAAGCCCACAGTTGTCCCTGCACCGTTTCGATGGCCTCCTCGGTCGTCGCCGCGGTGTAGACGCCGGTCGAGAGGTATTTCCAGCCACCGTCGGCCACCACGAACGCGATGTCGGCGGACTCCCCCGCCGCGACCGCCTTCTTGCCGACGCCGATCGCCGCGTGCAGTGCGGCGCCGGTGGAGACGCCCGCGAAGATGCCCTCCTGCTGGAGGAGCTCACGGGTGCGTGTCACCGCGTCCGCCGAGCCGACCGAGAAGCGGCTGGTCAGGACCGACGCGTCGTACAGCTCGGGCACGAAGCCCTCGTCGAGGTTGCGCAGGCCGTACACGAGGTCGTCGTAGCGCGGCTCGGCGGCGACGATTTTGATGTCCGGCTTCTGCTCGCGCAGGAAGCGGCCCACACCCATGAGCGTGCCCGTCGTGCCGAGGCCCGCCACGAAGTGGGTGATGGAGGGCAGGTCCGCGAGGATCTCGGGGCCGGTCGTCTCGTAATGGGCGCCCGCGTTGTCCGGGTTGCCGTACTGGTAGAGCATGACCCAGTCCGGGTGCTCGGCCGAGAGCTCCTTGGCGACGCGTACCGCCGTGTTGGAGCCTCCGGCCGCCGGGGACGAGATGATCTCCGCGCCCCACATGGCGAGGAGGTCGCGCCGCTCCTGCGAGGTGTTCTCCGGCATGACGCAGACGATGCGGTAGCCCTTGAGCTTGGCCGCCATCGCGAGCGAGATGCCCGTGTTGCCGGAGGTCGGCTCCAGGATCGTGCAGCCGGGCGTCAACCGCCCGTCCTTCTCCGCCTGTTCGACCATGTGCAGCGCCGGGCGGTCCTTGATGGAACCGGTGGGGTTGCGGTCCTCGAGCTTCGCCCAGATGCGGACGTCGTCGGACGGGGAGAGGCGCGGCAGGCGGACGAGGGGCGTGTTGCCCACGGCCGCCAGCGGGGAGTCGTAGCGAGGCATCCGCGATCAGACCATGCCGCCGGCCACGGCCGGGAGGATCGTGACGTTGTCGCCGTCCGAGAGCTTGGTGGAGATGCCGTCCAGGAAGCGGACGTCCTCGTCGTTCAGGTAGACGTTCACGAAGCGGCGCAGCTTGTCGCCGTCCACGATGCGCTCGGCGATGCCCGCGTGCCGCGAGTCGAGGTCGGCGAAGAGCTCGGAGAGGTTGTCGCCGCTGCCCTCGACGGCCTTGGCGCCGTCGGTGTAGGTGCGGAGGATGGTCGGGATGCGGACCTCGATGGCCATGGCTTGGGCTCCTGTCGGGAGAAGTCACGTGGGTGGGCGCGCGGCGGCCCGGTCGTGCGGGTGCGTAAGTGCGGGTGCGTGAATGCGGGTGCGTAGGCGTTACGCGGGGTGGCGCCGCGGCTCACGGCCGTACGGCGGCGGCTGTCAGCGCGAACAGATCGCGCTGGAGAGCCTGCACAAATCGACGTGCAGACGCGCAACGAGCAGCATGCCCGGCATCTTGTCGCTCACGTCGTGGGGAACCATGCGGTCATCGTATCGATTCCCGGTCCGGGTTCTGGAATGTGATCTCACATGGTGGACGGTTTGCGTCCATCACGTGGATGCGGGGAGATACGTGACCGTCGGCGCGCCGGTTACGGGGTGCACCGAGACCTCGGCCGTCACCCCGTACACCTCGGCGAGGAGCTCGCTGGTCAGGACCTCCTTCGGCGGTCCCGACGCGACGAGACGGCCGGCGTCGAGGACGTACAGGCGGTCGCAGTAGTAGGCCGCCAGATTGAGGTCGTGCAGGGCCAGCAGATTCGTCGTGCCGAGGTCGCGGACCAGGGAGAGGATCTCCAGCTGGTAGCGGATGTCCAGGTGGTTGGTCGGCTCGTCCAGGACGAGGACCGCGGGCTCCTGCACCAGCGCCCTCGCCACCAGGGCGCGCTGGCGCTCGCCGCCGGAGAGCCCGGCGAAGACGCGGTGGGCGAGTTCGCCCGCGCCGACCCGCTCCAGGGCCGCCAGGACCAGCTTCGCGTCCTCGGCCGTGTCCGCCTCCCAGAAGCGTTTGTGCGGGGAGCGGCCCATGGCGACGATCTGCCGGACGGTGAGCTCGAAGCCGGTGTGCCCGTCCTGCGGGACGGTGGCGATGCGGCGGGCGCGGTCCTTGGCCGAGCGGCCCGCCAGGTCGTCGCCGTCCAGGAGCACGCGGCCGCCGGTGGGCGCGAGGGTGCCGTAGACGCAGCGCAGGAGGGTGGTCTTGCCGCTGCCGTTGGGGCCGACGAGGCCGACTGTCTCGCCCTGGGCGGCGTGCAGGGTGACGTCGTCGACGAGGGTTTTCCCACCCGGGCCTGTGCGGTACGAGAGGGACTCGGTGGTCAGTGTCGCCGCCGGGTCGCTCATGCGCTTGCCTCCGTACGGTTCTTGCGCAGCATCCACAGGAAGAACGGGCCGCCCGTCAGCGCGGTGAGGACGCCGACCGGGATGTCCTGCGGCGCCGCGACCGTGCGCGCGGCGAGGTCGGCCGCCACCAGGAACACCGCGCCCATCAGGGCCACCACCGGCAGCAGCGTCCGGTGGGCGGCGCCGACCAGCATCCGGGCCGCGTGCGGCACCATCAGGCCGACGAAACCGATGGCCCCGCTGTACGCGACGAGTACGCCGGTCAGGAGTGAGGCGAGGACGAAGACGGCGGCGCGGAAGCGGGCCGTGTCGAGGCCGAGGACGGTGGCGCCCTCCTCGCCGACCAGGAGGAGGTCCAGGGGCCTGGCCAGGGCGACGAGCAGCGCCGTGCCGATGACGAGTGCGATGCCGGGCAGCGCGAGCATGTCCCAGCGGGCGCCGCCGAGGCCGCCGAGCGTCCAGTACAGGACTTCCTTGAGGTGGTCGGCGCTGTCGGCGGTGATCAGGATCAGGCTGGTCAGGGCGGACAGGATGTACGAGACGGCCACTCCGGCCAGGATCAGGCGCCCGGTGGCGAAGCCGCCTCCGCCGGACCTTGCCAGGGTGTAGACGACGAGCAGCGAGAGCAGGGCGCCGGCGAAAGCGGCGGCGGGGATGGTGACGGTGGTGGCCAGCCCCGCTCCCAGGCCGAAGACGCTGCCGAGGACTATGACGGCCACGGCTCCCGCCGAGGCGCCCGAGGAGACGCCCAGCAGGAACGGGTCGGCCAGGGGGTTGCGCACCAGGGCCTGGAGGACGGTGCCGATGACTGCGAGTCCCGCGCCTACGGCTGCGCCTAGCAGGACCCGGGGCAGGCGGACGTCCAGGACGATGGTGCGGAACGGGGAGGGTTCCGCGCCGCCCGTCAGGATCTTCAGTACGTCGGCGGTGGGTATGCGTACCGAGCCCAGAGCGAGGCCGGCTACGACCGCTGCCGCGAGGGCTGCGCAGAGCGCCGCGACGACTGTCGCGTAACGCAGCCGTCTGCGGGTGCGGTGGTCCCTGGCGGGGCCTTCCCCAATCCCGCCCCTTCCCGGCCTTATCGGCTTGCGGCTCCGCCGCGGGCCGCTCGGCGCGGGGGCCTTGGTGACCGTCATCACCGGCTCCGCCGAGTTCGTCCTCAAACGCCGGACGGGCTGAAATACCCGCCGGACGGGCTGGATTCTGCCCTTCACAGCTGGTCCGCCAGCTTCCCCACCGCAGCCGGGGCCCGCACCCCCACCACCGCGTCCGACAGCGGCAGGACCGCGAAGCGCTTGTTCTTGACGGCGGGGACGTCTGCCAGGACCGGGTCGTCCAGGAGGCGCTTCTTCTTCTGGGCGACCGTCGTGCCGCCGTAGTCGAGGATCACGATCACCTCGGGCCTGCGGTCGACCACCGACTCCCAGGACGCGTCGCCGAAGGACTTGTCCAGGTCGGCGAAGACGTTGCGGCCGCCCGCCCGCTCGATGATGTCGTTGCCGATGCCACGGCCGCCGGCCGTGAAGGCGGTCTTGTCGCCGCTGTCGTAGACGAAGACGGGGACGGGCTTCCCGGACTTCGACTCCTTTGCCGTGGCGGCCAGTTCGCGCTTCGCCGCGGCCACCCACTTGTCCGCCCGCGCCCGCACCCCGAACGTGCTGCCGACCTCGCGGACCTCCTTGTAGACGTCGTCCATCGACACGGGCCGCTTCGCGCAGCCCTCGACGTTCAGGCGGCTGTCGACGCCGGACTTCGCCAGGGCCCCGCGGCTGCGGCCCTCGCCCGCCAGGAAGGCGCTGGCGTAGCCGCCGTAGACGAAGTCGGGGTCGGCGGCCAGGAGCTTCTCGTACGAGGGGTACTCCTTGGCGAGGACCGGGGTGTCCGCGTACGCCTTCGCGTACTTCGGCAGGACCTTGTCGTCCAGGTAGGCCGTGCCCGCGATGCGGTCCTTCAGGCCCAGCTCCAGCATCACTTCCGTGACGTGCTGGTTCATCGTCACGGCGCGCTTCGGGGGTGCTTCGTACGTCGTCTTCACGCCGCAGTTCGTGACCGTGTACGGGAAGCCTGGGGCCTTGGACTCCGGCTTCGTGTCGGTGCCGTCGGAGGACGAGCACGCGGCGAGCGGGGCGGCCAGCAGGGCCGCGGCGATGAGCGCGCGAAGAGATGCACGTATGGGGCGGGACATGGCTGAGCTGCCTCCTCCAGGGGATTTCCGCGTCCCCTGCGTCGTGGGAGAAGAAGGCGGCAGGTCAGTTCCTGACTGCCCCGCCCGCGAAGGGTGGGGTCACAGTGGCGGGACCGTGCCGGATTCGCACCGGCTTCCTGGGTCCTGCCGCCTCAAAGGTGAAGCTCAGTATGCCTGGACGACCTTCACCTCTTCTTCGGTGACCTCGCCGTCCACGATCCGGTAGGAGCGGAACTGGAACTCGCCCGCGTCGTCGGTGTCGGCCGTGGAGACCAGGACGTAGTGGGCGCCCGGCTCGTTGGCGTACGTGATGTCGGTGCGCGAGGGGTAGGCCTCGGTCGCCGTGTGCGAGTGGTAGACGATCACCGGCTCCTCGTCGCGGTCGTCCATCTCGCGGTAGAGCTTGAGGAGGTCGCCCGAGTCGAACTCGTAGAACGTGGGTGAGCGTGCCGCGTTCAGCATCGGGATGAAGCGCTCGGGGCGGCCGGTTCCCTCCGGGCCCGCGACCACACCGCAGGCCTCGTCGGGGTGGTCCTGGCGCGCGTGCGCGACGATCTGGTCGTGGAGGGCCTGGGTCAGGGTCAGCATGGCAGCCAGGATAAGCAGAAGGGCCGGCCCGTACCGAAGAGTGGTACGGACCGGCCCACATGCTGGGATCAGCGCGGCTGATCAGGCAGGTTGATCAGGCCGGCTGATCAGCCGGGGTCAGGACTTGAGCACGTCCTTGGGGGCGGCCTCGCCGCCGTCCGTGGACTGCGTGTCGCGCTTCTGCATGACCAGGTAGCCGATGCCCAGGATCAGGGCCCAGACCGGAGCCGCGTAGAGCGAGATCCGCGCGTCCTCGTCGATGCCCATCATGACGATGACCATCGCGATGAAGGCGAGCGCGAACCAGCTGGTGTACGGGGCGCCCGGCGCCCGGAAGGTGGACTGCGGCAGCTCGCCGCGGTCGGCCTTGCGGCGGTACTTGATCTGGCAGACCAGGATCATGATCCAGGCCCACATGCCGGAGATGGTCGCGAAGGAGACGACGTAGTTGAACGCCTCGCCCGGCCACTGGTAGTTGATCCACACACCGACCAGCATCAGCGTGGCGGAGAAGGTGGTGCCGACCAGCGGCAGGCCGTTCTTCGTCAGCTTGGTGAAGAACTTCGGGCCCTGGCCGTTGAGCGCGAGGTCGCGCAGCATGCGGCCGGTGGAGTACATGCCCGAGTTGCAGGAGGAGAGCGCGGCCGTCAGGACGACGAAGTTGACGATCGCCGCGCCGATGCCCAGGCCCATCTCCTCGAAGGCCGCCACGAACGGCGAGACGCCCGGCTGGAACGTGGTCCACGGGACGACCGACAGGATCATGATGAGCGCGCCGACGTAGAAGACGGCGATGCGCCACGGCACGGTGTTGATGGCCTTGGGCAGGACGGTCTTCGGGTCCTTGGACTCGCCCGCGGTGACGCCGACGAGCTCGACGGCGAGGAAGGCGAACATCACGATCTGCAGCGTCATCAGCGTGGAGCCGATGCCGTTCGGGAAGAAGCCGCCCTGGTCCCACAGGTGGGAGACCGACGCGGTGTCACCGGCGTCGGAGAAGCCGATGGTGAGGACGCCGGCGCAGATGAGGATCATGCCGATGATCGCGGTGACCTTGACCATCGAGAACCAGAACTCGAGCTCACCGAAGAGCTTCACGGAGATCAGGTTGGCGCCGTACAGGATGACCGTGAAGATCAGCGCGTAGGCCCATTGTGGAATGGCGTCGTGTGTCCAGTACTGCATGTACTGGGCCGCCGCCGTGACTTCCGTGATGCCGGTGACGACCCAGAAGAGCCAGTACGTCCAGCCGGTCACGTACCCGAAGAACGGGCTGATGAACTCACGTGCGTACTCCGAGAAGGAGCCCGACACGGCGCGGTACATGAGCAGCTCGCCCAGGGCCCGCATGATGAAGAAGATGACGAGGCCGGCGATGGCGTACGCCAGGATGAGGCTCGGACCGGCCTTGTGAATGGCCTTGCCCGCACCGAGGAACAGGCCGGTGCCGATGGCACCGCCGATCGCGATCATCTGGATCTGCCGGGCACCGAGCCCGCGCTGATATCCCTCGCCTGACGTACCGGACGAACCGCCCGCTCCGTCGGCCTCATTGCCGTCGTGATGCTCTTCGACCTGCACTGAGGTCATGGTGACGCCTTTCTCCACGCTGAATCCGTGCCCGCAGTCTGCGTATGGCCACGGATCAGGTCCTGATCCCCCCGGATATGGATGGAGTGCTACCGGCGGTCTGCCGGCCCGAGCGCCATCGGTGACATGGGTGGCGTCACCGAGTGGTCGTGAAGATTTATCACGGCCGCAACAGTGATCGGCCGTGGCGCGTGTGGCCGACGCCACGAGAAGAACCGGACAAAATTCCCTCGACGCCTCATAAGTGGGCATTGAAGTGACGCGATCGTTATCCGGATTTGAGCGTCCGATGAGCGAACGGGGGGTAACGACTGCTACATACATCGACTTTGCGGGTGCACCGATCGGCTCACGTGTGAATCGCGCGACTCGCGACGCACCCCGCGCGGGACTTCTAGCCGATCAGCGTGGAGACGAGCGTCTCCTGCAGGCCGCCGAGCCAGAGGTAGGCCATCACCATCGGTTTGCGGGCGTCGGAGTCCGGCAGCTGGTAGAGCAGGTCCGTGTCGTCCTCGTCGGTCACCTCGAGGCGGGCGCCGATCGCCAGGCGCAGGTCGTTGAGCGCGCCGAGCCAGTGCCGCGACTCGTCGGCGGACAGCTTCAGGACGGCGCCGCCCTCGCCCTTGGACGTCATGGCGTCCAGGGAGCGGATCACCACCAGGGCGTCGTCACGCTTCTTGGCCCGCAGGTCGTTCTCGGTGAAACGCCTGAACTCCGAGGAGTAGGCCCTCAGTTCGTTCTCGTCGGCCTTCTCGCTGCCGGGGCCGCCGTACGCGTCCGGGAGCAGCCGCTGGAGGACCGGGTCGGTGGGCGGCTCGCTCGGGCCCTCCGCGAACAGCTCCGCGAGGGGGTCGTCGGAGGCGTCCTCGGCCGGGCCGGGGCCGATCAGCTCCAGGAGCTGCACGGCGAGGGAGCGGATGATCGAGATCTCGACCTCGTCGAGCGCGACGGCGGCGCCGCCCCCGGGGATGGCTTCGAATTGTCCTGGCATCAGATGCGTCGCTACTTCCGGTCCTGCTGGAGGGTGGCCCACAGACCGTATCCGTGCATGGCCTGTACGTCGCGCTCCATCTCCTCGCGGGAGCCCGTGGAGACGACCGCGCGGCCCTTGTGGTGCACGTCCATCATCAGCTTCGTGGCCTTCTCCTTCGAGTACCCGAAGTAGGACTGGAACACATAGGTCACGTAACTCATCAAATTGACCGGGTCGTTGTGGACGAGCGTGATCCAGGGGACGTCGGGCTCCGGGACGGCGAAGGTTTCTTCGTCCGATTCCGGGCGGGTGATCTCTGCAGGAGCCGTACTCACTCCACCCATGCTGCCACCCGTAGGGGGCCCTCGCACAAATGGACTCAGGAAATCGTCAGAGTGACGAGATGCGGGGTAGCATCCTTCGTATGAACACAGCGGACCTTGGGCTGCCGGTGGATGTTCCGTCGACCGCGCTCTTCACGGATCACTACGAGCTCACGATGCTGCAGGCCGCGCTGAAGGCCGGCACCGCCGACCGGCGCTCCGTCTTCGAGGTCTTCACGCGCAGACTGCCCGAAGGGCGCCGCTATGGAGTGGTGGCCGGGACGGGCCGAGTCCTGGACGCCGTGGAGAACTTCCGCTTCGACGCCGACGTCATCGGCTTCCTGCGCGAGCGCCGCGTCGTCGACGAGGAGACCCTCGACTGGCTCTCCTCGTACCGCTTCAGCGGCGACATCTGGGGCTATCCGGAGGGCGAGGTCTACTTCCCCGGCTCCCCCATCCTGCGCGTGGAGGGCTCCTTCGCGGAGTGCGTGCTCCTGGAGACGGTGATCCTCTCCATCCTCAACCACGACTCGGCGATCGCGGCCGCCGCGTCCCGGATGGCCTCGGCCGCCGGGGAGCGCCCGCTGATCGAGATGGGCGCACGGCGCACGCACGAGCTGGCGGCCGTCGCCGCCTCGCGCGCCGCGTACGTCGGCGGTTTCACCACCACGTCCGACCTGGCGGCCGGCTTCCGCTACGACATCCCCACGGTCGGCACGTCCGCCCACGCCTTCACCCTGCTGCACGACAACGAACGTGACGCCTTCCAGGCCCAGGTCGACTCGCTCGGCCCCGGCACGACCCTGCTCGTCGACACGTACGACGTGACCGAGGCCGTCCGCACCGCCGTCGACGTCGCGGGGCCCGAGCTCGGCGCCGTGCGCATCGACTCCGGCGATCTGCTCCTGGTCGCCCACCGGGTGCGCGACCAGCTCGACGAGCTCGGTGCGACCGGGACGAAGATCGTCGTCACGTCCGACCTCGACGAGTACGCCATCGCCTCGCTCGCGGCGGCTCCCGTGGACGCGTACGGCGTGGGCACGCAGCTCGTCACCGGCTCCGGGCACCCGACCTGTTCGATGGTCTACAAGCTGGTGGCCCGGGCGCACTCGGCGGACCCGAAGGCCCCGCTCGAGCCGGTGGCCAAGAAGTCGCTGGGCGCCAAGTCGTCGGTGGGCGGTCGCAAGTGGGCCGCGCGGCGGCCCGACGAGCACGGGGTCGCCGAGGCCGAGGTGATCGGCACGGGAGCGGTGCCGGTGGAGCTCGCCGCGCACCAGCTCCTGGTCGAGCTGGTCAAGGGCGGTGAGGTGGTGGCACGCGAGCCGCTGGACACCGTGCGCGAGCGGCACGCGGCGGCGCGGGCCCGGCTGCCCCTGTCGGCCACGCAGCTGTCGAAGGGCGAGGCCGTCATCCCGACGGAATACATCTGATTGTGCGCCGGAGCGGAGAAGGGGTGTTCGAACGCCCTCTCCCGCTTCGCGTGCGAAGTCTCTACGCTCGGTTCATCCGGCCGAGTCCCCCACTCCCACGAGCCTTGCCGAGCCGAAGGACACCCGATGCGCCGCGCCCTGATCGTCGTCGATGTGCAGAACGACTTCTGCGAGGGCGGCAGCCTCGCGGTCGCCGGGGGAGCCGATGTGGCCGCCGCGATCACCGAGCTGATCGGCCAGGCGCCCGCGGGCTACCGGCACGTGGTGGCCACCCGTGACCACCACATCGAGCCGGGTGACCACTTCTCCGACCGGCCGGACTTCGTCCGCTCCTGGCCGCCGCACTGCGTGGCGGGCACGGAAGGCATCGGCTTCCACCCGAACTTCGCGCCGGCCGTGGCCTCCGGGGCCATCGACTCGGTCTTCGACAAGGGGGCCTACTCCGCCGCCTACAGCGGCTTCGAGGGGGCCGACGAGAACGGCGTCTCGCTGGCGGACTGGCTGCGGGACCGGAAGATCACCGACGTGGACGTGGTGGGCATCGCCACGGACCACTGCGTACGCGCCACGGCCCTTGACGCGGCCCGTGAGGGCTTCGGCACGGCAGTCCTCCTCGACCTGACGGCGGGAGTCTCCAAGGAGACGACCGAACGGGCCCTGGAGGAGCTGCGAGCAGCAGGGGTCGACCTGACGGGCAAGCCGGTGGTGTAGCCCCGTAAGGGGCGCGAGGCTGTGACACAGGCGGCTCCGCCGCGTCGGCGCCTTTAAGGGGCGCGGGGAACTGCGCGGCAAGCCCCCACCGGGCCCGCAGGTGACGGGTCAGACGCCCGAAGGACTCGCGCTGGTCTCCGGCCGCCCGGGTCTCTGTCCCTGAAGCAGCACCTGCCGCTTCAGGGCCCTGATCGGATGCCAGAGCTCAGCGGCAGCGTCCGGCGCCGTACGCCATATAAGCCCGTCCGGGTGATGAAGCACCGCCGTGATCTCGTCCGGCGTCGGCGGCTCCGCGTTGCCCCGCAGATAGACGGCCCGCATGCCGAGGTTCCGCAGACGTGTCAGCGCCCTCGCGCGGTTCACCGCATGGACGATCATGCGGACGCTGCCGCCGCCCGGAGCGGGGTTCGGCAAGGTCAGGGCCACCACCACGCTGCCGTTCGGCAGCTTGCTGAAACCTCCTGCGGACATGGCTGGTCACACCCCCGTGAGACGACGCACAGAGCCCCTGGCCGGGCCCTGTGTCAATAAGGAATCCACAGGACGCACCTAAACACGATCGGCCGCCGCCCGCTAGAGGGCGACGGCCGATCATGGCTTGACCTGCGAAAATGCCGATTACTTCTTGGAGGGGCCCACCTGGACCGTGATCGAGGAGCCATCCTTCGGCTGCTTCACGATCTTGATCTGGGTGTTGGTGTCAGTGACCTTGACACTTCCCGTGCCGTTCTCCTTGAACCAGTAGGTGCCCTTGTGGTCGTCGAAGACCGGGACGCCCTTCTGGGACTTGATCTTCAGCGCGACGTCCGCGTTGTGGAGCGTGAACTTGTCGGTCGCGTACTTGCTGAAGGGCGCGTCGAACGGCTGGATCTTGTTGCGCAGCAGGGTGCCGTCCGCCCACTTGAGCGGCTTGGCGTGCGCGTCCACCGGCAGGATCAGACCCTCGCCGGGGTGCGCGCTGGTGTTGTTGTCCTTCTGCGAGGTGTCCCACTGCCAGACCATGAGGCCGGTCTGGTACGGGTAGTGCTCGACCCAGTCGGGACGCGACTTCGAGAAGCCGAAGTTGTACGGGCCGACCTTCAGGGTCTTGTCGTACGACACGTACTGCCGGTTCTCGGCGAGGTAGTACTGGTCGTACTTCTTGGTGAAGGACTCACCGATGCGCGAGAAGCCCTTCGCCGTCCAGCCGTTGTCGTCGCCCTCGGCGCCGTCCTCGAAGATCTTGGCGCCGTCCGCGGTGACCGCGAGGGCGTCGGCCGCGAAGCCCTTGCCGCCCGCGCCGCCGTCCGTCGAGTAGCGGAAACGCACGTCGATCTTCTTGCCCGCATAAGCGTCGAGCGGGAACGCGAGCTTCTTGTACGCGCCCGAGGCACCGGTCAACGCGGGCTTGTCACCGGCGTCGCGCGTGATCGGCTTGCCGTCCGCGGTGCCGTCCACCGGCGTCCAGTTGGCGCCGCCGTCCGTCGACACCTCGGTGTAGAGGTAGTCGTAGTTGGCCTCGATGTCCCACCAACCGTCGAGCGACAGCGCGGCCTTGGACTTGCCGGTCAGGTCGACCGGACGCGTCAGGGTGTTCTTGAGGTCGTCGCCCTGGTCGCTCCACCACTGCTTGGAGCCCTCGGTGGGCTTGGTGACCGTGGTGGTGACGGCCTTCTTGGGCAGGTCGACGACGAGCGCCTGGCGGTGGCGGGTGTTGTACTCCGCGACGCCCAGCTTGTGCTCGGACGTCGTCGCGGCCTTGGCCTTGGCGTAGTCGAGCCAGCCCAGCTGGAACTTGTCCCAGGCGGTCATGTCGCCGGGCAGGTCACCGATGGCGTCCTTGCCGGTGCCGAGCCAGGACCCTGCCGACATCAGCGACCAGAAGCCGACCGAGTTCTCGCCCTTGCCCGAGGTGTCGTACAGGTCGGGCAGGCCCAGGTCGTGGCCGTACTCGTGGGCGAAGACACCGAGGCCGCCGTTCTCCGGCTGCATCGTGTAGTCGCCGACCCAGATGCCCGAGTCGCCGATCTGCGTGCCGCCGGCCTTGTTGTTGCCGGGGCCGGTGTTGCCCGCGTCGTTGCCGTACGCGTACCAGCGGTGCGCCCACAGGGCGTTCTCGCCCTCGGCGCCGCCGCCTGCCGACTCGTCCTCGCCCGCGTGCACGAGCTGGAAGTGGTCGATGTACCCGTCGGGCTCGTTGAACTCGCCGTCGCCGTCGAAGTCGTAACGGTCCCAGAGGTCGTACTTGGCGAGGTCCGCCTTGATCTGGGCGTCCGTGCGGCCCTGGGCCTTCTGGTCCTTGGTCCAGGCGGTGACGCCGTCCTTCACCGCGTCCCAGACGTTGGCGCAGTTGGTGTCGCCGCAGTAATTGGAGCCGTACCGCGCCTCGTTGTAGTCGACCTTGACCCAGTCGGAGACCTCACCGTCGACCGAGTAACGGCCGGACGAGGTCTTCTCGTAGTAGGTCTTCAGGGACTCCTTCTTCTTGCCCTTGGAGTCCTTGCCCTCACCGAAGTAGAGGTCCTGGAAGTGCTTCTGGTTGTAGTCCTTCTGCCAGGCCGTGCTGTTGTCCTTCGCACGGTCCGGCTTGGCTATCTTGTTGTGCGCCGGGCCGGGCTTGCCGCCGTACTTCTTGACGGGCGCCTCGGGTCCTTCCGGACCGTCCGGGTCGAACATGGTGGTGTCGTCCACCTTGTCCCCGAACTCGACCAGGATCGTGAAGATCTTGTCGGTCTTCTCCCGGCCGAGCTCGACGTACTTCTTGTCGTCGAGCTTCACGACCTGCGAGCCGCCGCGCTTCTGCACCTTGGCGTCGCCCTCGATGACCTGCTGAAGGGCGGCCTTGCGCTGCTGCGCCTGCTGCTTGCTGAAGGGCCCGTCGAGGTCGTGGTCGACCTGCGCCTTGGCCCTGCTCGGGTCCTGCCGGTCGATGGCGGGAGCTCCGGTGGGGCCGTTGTCCTCGGCCGATGCGGTGGCTGCCGAGAACGTGGCGGCTGCCGCGGCCATCGCCACGGCAGCCGCGGTGGCTCTGAACGTCCGTCTGCTGACTGTCACTTGATGCTGTCCTCCCCCGCGTCCGCGCGAAGGCGGGCCGAGGTCCCGGTCGGAGGAGGTCCGCGCGCGATACGCGTCACAAGTGACGACATTGGACCGGAGATACGGAAGAAAAGACAGACCTTGACTTGAACAGGCCAAGTACACTATGCAGGCCCGGCGATCCGCTATCCGGACGCGTACGCCCGCCCGTCGGCATGGTCAACAGGCGCGTCACACCGTCCACTTGATGGACGTCATGAACCCGTGCGCCCCCTGTGCTGCCGCACCGTGGGTTAGGTCACGCTTACCGCCCGTTCCCGTCGGGCATGCAGCGGAATAGAGTCAATCGACGGTGCGCTACTGCGCGAGGCGGCACATCGCAAGTCGTCGCAGCCGCGCGTCCTTTGATTCGTATACAGCTACACATTGGGCTCGACCTCCCCCGCATCCGCTGCCCCGAGGACGGATTACGCCATGCCTCGTCCCATGCCGCTGCCTCGTCCGACCCCTGCTCAGGTCACCTACGGCACGCTGACGGTCATCTTCTCGACGCTTGCCATGCTGCTGCTGTCCCAGACGAGTTCGGGCCTCGCGGTCGCGGTGATAGCGGTCGCCGCCCTCGGCCTCGGCTTACTCGTGGCGATGACGGTTCCCCAGCCGAAACCCGCGGCCTCACCGGCCGCACGCGTCGCTCCCGCCGCCACCGAGGAGCGTGTACCGCTCCAGCGCGCCGCCGCCCCCGTGCTCGCCGAGTCCGTACGCGAGCCGGCGGGCCCATGAGGATCACGAGCCCGCCCGAACTGCCGATGTCGCTGCCGCCGCGGCGGTCTGCCGTGGTCAGCCCGTGCTGACCACCACCGTCTTGGCCGCCTTGTCGTGCAGGCCCTGCTTGTAGGGCTTGTCGAAGAAGCTCCAGCCGCCGCAGATCGCCGTCCAGATGCAGGCGCAGCAGAACGCGAACGGCAGCCAGAGGACGGCCGCGCGGACGAGCGCGGTCTGCAGGGTGGGGGTCGCCCCGTCGTTGAGGTTCGCGACCCGCAGGCCCAGCCACTTCTTGCCCAGGGTCTGACCCGTCCTGGAGATCATGAAGCTGTCGTACGCGATGTAGAGCACGGCGGCGAGCAGCGACTGCCCGAAGCTCTTCCCGTACTCGACCTTGTCCGGGTCGACGTCGAACTCGTTCGTGCCGAAGCCCCACGAGAGCAGCCAGACGACCACCCCGACGAGGATCATGTCGAGGATGCGGGCCAGCACACGCTTGCCGCTCTCCGCCAGGGGCGGCATCCCGGCGAGAGGGTCGTTGCCTCCGCCGTACGCACCTCCGCCGCCGCTCCCCCCGTAGGGATCTCCACCGCCGCCGTACGGCGGGGGCGGCGGCGGTGTGCCATAGGGCGAGCCGGCGCCGCTGCCGGGTGGGGGCGCGCCGTAGGGGGAGCCGCCGTCCTGCGGGGGCTGCTTCCTGAAGGGGTCGTTGTCGTCGGGGGGCGGCGGGTACTGCGGCGGTTCGGTGCTCATGGGCCGAGTCGACCGCGAGTGCGCCGGGGGCGCATCCGGCGAGCGGCTGTCTGGGTTAAGGGGCGCCCGGCGGCCCGGTGGCTCGCTGCCGCCCCCGCACCGCGCGGCGCTAACCCGCCACAAACGTTCTTGCAGCCTTGTCGTGCCAGCACTGCCGCCACGGCCGGTCGAACAGGCCCCACAGGACGCCGACGACCCCGATGACCAGGACGCCCGGCACGGCGTAGACGAGCCAGCGCTTCAGCGCCGAACCGAACGACGGCGTCTCGTGCTCCTCCATGTCCCGCACCTGGATCCCGAGGACCTTCTTGCCGAGCGTCCTGCCCCACTTGGCCGTGGGCAGCACCTCGTAGACAACGCCGAAGAGCAGCAGCACGGCGAGGACCATCCCGAGATAACCCGCCGTGGTGCCGTCGAGCAGCCACACGGTGACCTTCTCGCCGGACAGCTTCGCCGCGTCGATCTTGCTGTCGACGTGATCGGCGGCCTTAGTGCCGAGCGGCAGCGCAGCGGCGCCGGTCACGGCCGCGAGGACGAGGGTGTCGATGAGCCGCGCGGCGAATCGCTTGCCGAGCCCCGCGGGCCGGCCCGCCGCCTGGTTCTGCGCCATCGCGAGGAACGGGTCGTTGGCCACCGGCTTCCATGGCACGACGGGCTGCTGCTGTCCCTCGCGTCCCTCGCCCTCGGCGAGCCGGTGCACCTGCTGCGCCCACGAGGGCGATCCGCCGCCGGGCCCCGAGGTCACGGGCGAGGCCGCACCACCGGGCGCACCGCCCTGCTGCGGGACGGTGGGCTGAACGGGCGCGGGTGCCGGAGCAGGGGCGGGCGCGGCTGCCTGCGGGGGTACGGCGGCTTGCGGGGGTACGGCGGTCTGCGCGGGTGCCGGAGTCTGGGCCGCCGCGCCGGAGGACTTCGGGCGCAGTGCCCGGATCGCCATGGTGCCTTCGGTGCCGGGCGAGGCCGCGGTGGGCCGCACCGGGCCCGAGGGCCTGCGGAACGTCACGGTGCCCTCCGTCGAGGGCTGCTCCTGCTTGGGCGGTGTGCTCGCCCCGGGCTTGATGGCGCGGATCTGCACGGTGCCGGGACCGTTCGCCTCCGGGGAGGGGGACGGAGAGGACGGAGCAGGGGTGGGAGCAGAGGCAGGCGCGGGGGAAGGGGCGGAGGCGGACGGCGTTTCCGCCGGTGCCGGACCGCTCGGCAGCCGTGGGTCCCGCGGACTCCCGGCCCCCGCAGCAGCGTCCCGCTGCTCCGGCTCGCCCCAGGAAACGCGCCGGTCCTGCTCGCCGCCGAGCCCCGTCTGCCGGGCCGCGTCCGCCTGCCACGCGGTGGCGGGTTCGGGCCTGGCCCCGTGCTGCGAGACCTCGGCGTCCGCCGAGCCGCCCGTCACACCGCCCGCCGCACCGCCCGTCGTCTCGGGCGACGGCATGGGCTCCTCGTCGAAGAAGTGCGGCCCGGTCTCCTCCGTGGGCGCGGGCGCCGCGGCTCCGGTCCCCGCCCCCGGAGGTGCCGGGAGCGATTCGCCGTCGGTCGGGGCGGGACGACTGGTCCCGGGCACCCAGGCCGCGCCGTTCCAGTACCGGACATATCCGGGAATGGACGGATCGGGGTAGTAGCCTTCGCGGGGCCTGTCGTCGCCTGCGGCCGGAGTTGGGGCGCTCATGTCCGTCGTCCCGTATCTGCTCGGGGGTCTTTTTGAGGCTCCACATCTATCAGACCCTCGCGTCCGCCTGTGCTACTCCTGCCCGACAGACCACTTTCCGGGCACAGTTCAAGCACGTACGGAAAAAGTTTCCGGAACCCGCGTAATGCTGTGCGCCGACCGCGCTCTCTCCTTGCACGGGCCCGCTCCAGGGCCAAGGACAAGGAAGGAACAGCACCGACATGCACACCGTGGTGGAACGCGAGCTCGAGCTCAAACTCGTCCTGTCCCCGGAACGCGCGATCGCCGTCCCGGCTCGCCTCAGTTACCGCACCGACGATCCCTACGCCGTCCACATCGCCTTTCACATCGGCTCCGAGCACCCCGTGAACTGGACGTTCGCCCGCGAACTCCTTGTCGAGGGGGTGTTCAGGCCCTGCGGGCACGGTGACGTACGAGTCTGGCCGACCAAGGTCGAGGGGCGCAGCGTCGTCCTGATGGCGCTGAGTTCACCCGACGGAGACGCCCTCCTGGAGGCGCCGGCGCCCGCCGTGTCCGCCTGGCTCGAGCGCACCCTGCGGGTGGTCCCTCCGGGCTCTGAGGCTGAGCGGCTCGGCATCGACGACGGCCTCGCCGAGCTGCTCACGCCGACCACGGGCCGCGCCGACGACCTGTGGCTGCGCGACCCGTGGCCCTCGGACGAGTCCACGGACGGTGAGTGAGCCGGCGTACGGGGGCCGGGGTCAGCACTGCTCGCCGAAGCGTCAGAACAGCTTGCCGGGGTTGAGGAGGGAGAGCGGGTCGAACGCGGCCTTGATGGCGCGCTGCATCTCCACGCCCACCGGGCCGATCTCGCGCGCCAGCCACTCCTTCTTCAGGACGCCCACACCGTGCTCGCCGGTGATCGTGCCGCCGAGTTCCAGACCGAGGGCCATGATCTCGTCGAAGGACTCGCGGGCCCGCCGGCCCTCGTCGGCGTCGGCCGCGTCGAAGCAGACGGTGGGGTGGGTGTTGCCGTCGCCCGCGTGGGCGCAGACCCCGATCGTGAGGCTGTACTTGTCGGCGATGCGGTCCACGCCTTCGAGCATGTCGGCGAGCTTCGAGCGCGGCACGCACACGTCGTCGATCATCGTCGTGCCCTTGACGGCTTCGAGCGCGGTGAGTGACAACCGCCGTGCCTGGAGCAGCAGTTCGGACTCCGCCGGGTCCTCGGCCGGTACCACCTGGGTGGCGCCCGCGGCCTCGCAGAGCGCGCCGACGGCCGCGAGGTCCGCCGCGGGGTCCGCGGTGTCGAAGGCGGCGAGGAGCAGCGCCTCGGTGGTCTCCGGGAGGCCCATGTGGGCAAGGGCGTTCACGGCCCTGATGGTCGTGCGGTCCATCAGCTCCAGGAGTGAGGGGACGTGGCCGCCCTCCATGATCTTGCACACGGCGTCGCAGGCCGCTTTCGCCGAGCCGAACTCGGCGGCCAGGACAAGCTGTTGGGGCGGCTGCGGCTTCAGGGCGAGGGTGGCGCGGACGACGATGCCGAGGCTGCCCTCGGAGCCGACGAAGAGGCGGGTGAGGTCGTAGCCCGCGACGCCCTTGGCGGTGCGCTTTCCGGTGCTCATGAGCCGCCCGTCGGCGAGGACGACGTCGAGGCCGAGCACGTACTCCGCCGTCACCCCGTACTTCACGCAGCACAGGCCGCCCGAGGCCGTGCCGATGTTCCCGCCGATGGTGCAGGTCTCCCAACTGGACGGGTCCGGCGGGTAGTAGAGCCCCTGTTCGTTCACGGCGCGGGAGAGCGTGGCGTTGACGACGCCGGGTTCGACCACCGCGATCCGGTCGACGGGGTTGATCTCCAGGATGCGGTCCATCTTGACGAGCGACAGCACGATGCAGCCCTCGCTGGCGTTCGCGCCACCGGAGAGGCCCGTGCGGGCACCCTGCGGGACCACCGGGACCCGTAGCTCGGTCGCCGTGCGCATGACGTGCTGGACCTGTTCGACGGTGCGCGGCAGGACGACGACGGCGGGGGTGCCCGCTTCGCAGAAGCTGGCCATGTCGTTCGCGTACGACGACGTGACGTCGGGGTCCGTGAGGACGGCGTCGGCGGGGAGGGCCTCGCGACCGGCGCGGAGACGTTCGATGAGTGTGCGGCTCATGATCACAGCCTCGCACCCGGGGCCATCGGTGTGAACCCGTGTGCGACGCCCATCCACGTGCCGGGATGTGCTCTTCATATTGACGCACAGTGAGCGTCATGGAGATCGAGACCGGGTCCGAGTCCGTGACGGAGAAGGCCGGGGAGGCGCGACCGACGGCCGCGCCCCGCCTCTGGAGCGAGTCGCCGCGGGGCGAGCGCCGCTCCCCCGCCGTGCGGCGGATCCTCGGCGCCTCCGTCGCCGGGTGTGTGGTGCTCGGCGGTGTGGTGGTGCTGCTGCCCGAATCGGGCGGAAAGGCGGCGCCGCCCGCTCTGGGGCCCGCCGGGCGGGCGATGGCCGCCGCGGGGGCCGGGGCTCCGGCGGCGCTGCCCGACCTGACCGTGCTGATCGGGGAGCGGGAGGCGCATCTGCGCAAGCATCCGGGGGACGACGAGTCGTGGGCGGTGCTCGGGGCCGCCTACGTCGAGCGGGGCCTTCGGACCGCGGACTCCGCGTACTACCCCAAGGCGGAGGACGCCCTGCGTACGTCCCTCAAGACCCGCCCGGAGGGGAACGCGGACGCGCTGACGGGCATGGCGGCGCTCGCGAACGCGCGGCACGACTTCCGTGCGGCGAAGAAGTGGGCGCAGGGCGCGGTCAGGCTCGCGCCGAAGCGGTGGTCGACGTATCCGGCCCTGATCGAGGCATGCAGCGGATTGGGTGACGCGAAGGGCGTGGGCAAGGCCCTGGAGACGCTCCAGGAGCTGAACGCGGACATCCCTTCCGTGATGGTGCGGTCCGGGCAGGTCTACCGGGACCGCGGCTGGCGCGAGGACGCGGCGGCGAAGCTGACGGACGCGGCGGCGCTCGCGGAGGGGCCCGCGCAGAAGGCGGTGTGCCTGTACCGGGTGGGCGAGCTGGCATGGGAGCGGGGCGATCCGGCGGAGGCCCTGCGCTACTACGAGGCGGCGCTGGTCTCGGACCCGGACCATCACCCTTCCCTCGCCGGCAAGGGCCGCGCGCTCGCCGCCCTGGGCCGCACGGCGGAGGCCCTGCGCTCCTACCAGAGCGCACTGGTCAAGCAGCCCGCTCCGGAGTACGCCCTGGAGCTGGGCGAGCTGTACGAGTCGCTGCGGCTGGCCCCGGCCGCGCGGGCGCAGTACGACGTGCTGCGGGCCCGGGTGAAGCAGGAGGGGGTCAACGGCGTCAACGACGAACGCATCCTCGGCCTCTTCGAGGCGGACCACGGGGACGCGGACGCGGCGGTGGACCGCCTCCGTGCGGAGTTCAAGCGGCACGGGAGTCCGCAGGTGGCGGACGCGCTGGGCTGGGCGCTGCATCGGGCCGGTGACGACAAGGAGGCCCTGAAGTACGCGACGCGGGCGACGGAGAAGGGCCCGCTGGTCGCGGTGTACGCCTACCACCTGGGGCAGATCGAGAGGGACTTGGAGCGGTATGGCGCGGCCCGGCGTCACATCGGTGAGGCGATGCGGCTGAACCCCTACTTCTCCCCGCTGCTCGCCCCCGCGGCGCGGGCCGCCCTGAACCGCTTGGGCGATCCCCCCTCGGGCGGCCCGGCCCAGATGTACGCCCCGCGTGGCGAACGCCCGGCGCCCCTGCCTTCCCCGTCCCCGAAGCCGCGCTCCACCGAGCCGTCCACCGAGAGCTGACCCGGGGGTCAGAGCCGGGCCGTGCCGATCAGGGCGTTGCGGGTGACGAGCCCGACGAGCTCAGCCTCCGGGAGGGAGGCGGCGGAGTCGGGCCGGCGGGGCAGGACCATGTAGCGGGTCTCCGCACTGGAGTCCCAGACGGTGATCTCCGTGTCGGCAGGCACAACGACGCCGAACTCCGCGAGCACCGCACGCGGCTCCCGCACCACCCGGGACCGGTACGCCTCGCTCTTGTACCAGCTGGGGGACGGGCCGAGCAGCCGCACCGGATAGCAGGAGCACAGCGTGCAGACGACGACGTTGTGGAGGTGCTCGGTGTTCTCCACCACCCGCAGCCGCTGCGGCTGGACCCCGCCCGCCGCGTACCCCAGCTCCGCCACCGCCGAGGTGCCGTCCGCGAGCAGACGCTCCCTGAACGCGGGGTCCGTCCACGCCCGCGCCACCACCCGCGCCCCGTTCAGCGGGGACGACCCCGCGAGGAACGCGTCAAGGGCCTCGTCGAGTACCGCCCCCGCCACGATGCCCCGCTCCTCCAACAGGGCTTCGAGGCCGCGTACTTGGCGGGAGATCAGTGCGTCGTCGTGCGTGCCGGACATCAGCTGCCCTCCGTGGTTTCCGGTTCCAGGTAGCTCTCCCACAGGTCGAGCACCACCCCGTGCTCCCCCTCGCCCCACAGCTCCCGCGCGGCGAAACGCACCGCGTACACCTGCTCCACCGGGGCGTCCCCCCGCCCCTGTGAGCTGACGTCCGCCAGCGGATGGTGTCCTTCGGGTTCGATCACCACGCCCGACTTGCCGCGGGCGTAACGCGGCAGGCGGGTGTGGTGGGGCGGGTCGTGGCGGAGGGTGCGGACGCGGGCGCCCGCGGCGAAACGGTCACCCATCCCGCTCACCCAGCCGACTCACGTCGTCGGACGCCAGCACGCCCTTGCGCACCAGCAGCACCCGGATCGCGTGGAACCACCGCTCGTAGTACGACGCCGCCAGGTATGCACCCGGCGGCATCGTCTCCACGGCGTCCCTGAACTCGTCCAGGTTGTAGACGCCTTCACGCACCAGCGCACTGTTGAGCGCGAACACCCGCGCCTCCCAGTCCGCGTGGAAGGGCTCCGTGTCGTCGGTGGTGTCGATGGGCCCGAAGCCCGTCATCCCGCCGACGTCGTTGATCCTGGCCATTCCCGCACTCTAGCCAGCAACCACTGGGGCCGCCCTACAGATTGCCGCGCTTCTCCTGCTCCCGCTCGATCGCCTCGAACAGCGCCTTGAAGTTGCCCTTGCCGAAGCCCATCGAGCCGTGCCGCTCGATCATCTCGAAGAAGACCGTCGGACGGTCCTGGACCGGCTTGGTGAAGATCTGCAGCAGGTAGCCGTCCTCGTCACGGTCGACCAGGATCTTCAGCTCGCGCAGGGTCTCGACCGGGACCCGCGTCTCGCCCGCCCACTCGCCGAGGGTGTCGTAGTACGAGTCCGGGGTGTCCAGGAACTGGACCCCGGCCGCGCGCATGGTGCGCACGGACTCCACGATGTCGTTCGTGGCGAGCGCGATGTGCTGGACGCCGGCGCCGCCGTAGAACTCCAGGTACTCGTCGATCTGGGACTTCTTCTTGGCGATGGCGGGCTCGTTGATGGGGAACTTGACCTTGAGGGTGCCGTCCGCGACCACCTTCGACATCAGCGCGCTGTACTCGGTCGCGATGTCGTCGCCCACGAACTCCTTCATGTTCGTGAAGCCCATGACCTTGTTGTAGAAGGCGACCCACTCGTTCATCTTGCCGAGCTCGACGTTGCCGACGCAGTGGTCGATCGCCTGGAAGGTGCGCTTGGCGGGCGGCTCGACGATCGGGGACGCGGCCTTGAAGCCGGGCAGGTAGGGGCCGTCGTAGCCGCTGCGGTCGACGAGCGTGTGGCGGGTCTTGCCGTACGTCGCGATGGCGGCGAGGACGACCGTGCCGTTCTCGTCCTTGACCTCGTACGGCTCGGTGAGGCCGCGGGCGCCGTGCTCGACGGCGTACGCGTACGCGGCGCGCGCGTCCGGCACCTCGATGGCGAGGTCGACGACGCCGTCACCGTGCTCGGCGACGTGGCCCTCGATGAAGTGGCCCCAGTCCGTGGAGGCCTTGATGACGGAGGTGAGCACGAAGCGGGCGCCACCGTTGGTGAGGACATAGGAGGCGGTCTCGCGGCTGCCGGTCTCCGGTCCCGCGTACGCCACGAGTTTCATGCCGAACGCCGTGGAGTAGTAGTGGGCCGCCTGCTTGGCGTTGCCCACGGCGAAGACGACCGCGTCCATTCCCTTGACCGGGAAGGGATCGGCCTCGCGCGCGGTGTGGGGGGTGCCAGAGATGGCCGACGTGGGCTGGGTGTTCGCGGTAGCTGCCATGTCCGCAGGCTCCCGCCGTATCGCAAGGTGCGCAATAGTTTGCGTATTCAGTGGGCAATTTGTATGGCGGCAGGCCACGATGAGCGGGCTATCTGTACATGATGACCACCCCGGAAGCGGAGCTGAGCACACCATGACGATCGATCATCTGGACGGCAGGCTCATCGTGCTGCTCGCCCGCGAGCCCCGTATCGGCGTCCTGGAGGCGTCCCGCAGGCTCGGTGTCGCGCGCGGGACCGTGCAGGCCCGGATGGACCGCCTTCAGTCGAACGGAGTCATCCGCGGATTCGGTCCGGAGGTCGACCCCGCGGCCCTCGGCTACCCCGTCACCGCCTTCGCGACGCTGGAGATCAAGCAGGGCCAGGGAGCCGACGTACGGGCGCATTTGGCGACCGTCGCCGAGGTGCTCGAACTGCACACCATCACCGGTCACGGCGACATGCTCTGCCGCCTGGTGGCCCGTTCGAACGCGGATCTTCAACGTGTGATCGACCGGGTGGTGGGTTTTGATGGCATCGTCCGGGCCTCCACGGCGATCGTCATGGAGAACCCTGTTCCGCTGCGGATCATCCCGCTGGTCGAACAGGCGTCGGAGGACACCTGACGCGGGCAGCCGGCGAGACGGGCAGGTGAGCAGTTCAGTGAACTTCTGGGACTACCTCGGCAACCGCCACCAGCAGTTGCTCACGGACGCGTACCAGCACGCCAGCGCGGTCTTCCAGTGCATGGTCGTGGCGACCGTCATCGGAGTGCTGATCGGCGTCGTCACGTACCGCAGCGAATGGGCGGGCAATCTGGCCACGACCGCGACCTCCACGATCCTGACCGTCCCCTCGCTCGCCATGATCGGTCTGCTGATCCCCGTCGTCGGCCTCGGGGTCGCCCCGACGGTCATCGCCCTGACCCTCTACGGCCTGCTCCCCATCGTGCGCAACGCCATCGTCGGCCTGCGCGGCGTCGACCCCTCGCTGGTGGACGCGGCGAAGGGCATCGGGATGTCGCGTGCCGCGCGCCTCCTGCGGGTGGAGCTGCCGCTCGCCTGGCCGCCGATCCTGACCGGCATCCGCGTCTCCACGCAGATGCTGATGGGCATCGCGGCCATCGCCGCGTACGCCTCAGGCCCCGGCCTCGGCAACGAGATCTTCCGCGGCATCGGCTCCCTCGGCAGCAAGAACGCGCTCAACCAAGTGCTCGCGGGCACGCTCGGGATCATCGTCCTGGCGCTGCTCTTCGACGCCGCGTACGTCCTGATCGGCCGCCTGACCATCTCGAGGGGTATCCGTGTCTGAGTCCGAGTCCGAGTCCGAGTCCGGCACCACGGGCGCGACGATCGAGCTGGAACACCTCACCAAGCGGTACGCGGGCAGCGGTGACCCGGCGGTGGACAGCGTCAGCATGGAGATCAAGGCGGGCGAGATCGTGATCCTCGTCGGCCCCTCGGGCTGTGGAAAGTCGACCACGCTGAAGATGATCAACCGGCTCATCGAGCCGACCAGCGGCCGCATCCGCATCGGCGGCGAGGACGTCACCGACATGGACCCGGTGAAGCTGCGCCGGAAGATCGGCTACGCGATCCAGTCCTCCGGGCTCTTCCCGCACATGACCGTCGCCCAGAACATCGCCGTCGTCCCGAAGATGATCGGCTGGGGGAAGGCGAAGGTCAGGTCCCGGGTCGAGGAGATGCTCGACCTCGTCGGGCTCGACCCGGCCGAGTTCCACGGCCGCTACCCGCGCCAGCTCTCCGGCGGCCAGCAGCAACGCGTCGGCGTGGCACGGGCGTTGGCGGCCGACCCGCCGGTCCTCCTGATGGACGAGCCGTTCGGCGCGGTCGACCCGATCACCCGCGACCACCTCCAGGACGAGCTGATCCGGCTCCAGCACGAGCTGCACAAGACGATCGTCTTCGTCACGCACGACTTCGACGAGGCCATCAAGCTCGGCGACCGCATCGCGGTCCTGCGGGAGCGCTCGCACATCGCGCAGTTCGACACCCCGGAAGCCATCCTCACCAACCCCGCCGACGACTTCGTCTCCGGTTTCGTGGGTGCGGGCGCGGCCCTGAAGCGCCTCAACCTCACCCGCGTACGCGACGTGGAGATCGCCGACTTCGCGACGGTGACCGTCGACGACCCGCTGCAGAACATCTTCGACAAGCTGCGGGCGAGCGGCACGAACGAACTGCTGCTCCTCGACAGACGCGGCCGCCCCTACAAGTGGCTGCGGCGCGGTGACCTGATGCGCGCCAAGGGCTCGCTGGCCCGCGCGGGCACGCTCGTGCACGACACCGTCACCCGCGACGCCACCCTGCGCGACGCGCTCGAAGCGGTCCTCACGGACAACGCGGGGCGGGTCGCGGTCACCGGGCGGCGCGGTGAGTACACCGGCGTCGTGGACATGGAGACGCTGATGAACTCCGTCCACGAAATGCTGGAGGCCGACCGGCTCGACGCGGTGGAGCACCAGCACGAACTGCAGGAGCAGCGGGCCGAGTTGACCCACCACGAGCAGGAAGGCCCCGGAGGGGAGGCGAAGGCGTGAAAGGCACCCCCGGGAACACCCCCCGGATCCCCGACCACACACCGGCCCCCGACGGCGGCCCCGGCCCACGGCCCGACGGCGAGCACGAGGTCAAGGGCCATCTCTACCGCGACACGGGCGAGGCCGAGCAGGAGCCGCCACCCTCGGGCGCGGCCACGGGCCACCGGCGGCGGATCGGCTGGCAGAAGCTCACCGTCCTGCCCGCGTTCCTCGTCCTCGTCCTGCTGCTCACCTGGTGGTGGTTCGAGCAGGCCGACCTCGACTCGATCTCGCGGAACGCGCTGGCGGACGGCAACGTCTGGCTCAGGCTCCGCCAGCACATCCAGCTGACGGTGATCTCCACGTTCTTCGTGCTGATCATCGCGATCCCGCTGGGCATCCTGCTGACCCGCAAGAAACTCCGCAAGGCGGCGCCGGGCGCGATGGCCCTGGCCAACATCGGCCAGGCCACGCCGGCGATCGGCCTGCTCGCCCTCCTGGTGATCTGGATCGGCATCGGCGAGAAGGCCGCCCTGATCGGCATCATCATCTACGCCGTCCTGCCGGTCCTCTCCAACACGATCGCGGGCCTGAACGCCAACGACCCGACCCTCCTGGAGGCCGCGCGCGGCATCGGCATGTCGGCGTGGGGGGTCCTCGGCAGGGTCGAGCTGCCGCTGGCCGTTCCGCTGATCCTGGCGGGTGTGCGTACTGCGCTCGTCCTGAACGTCGGCACGGCGACGCTCGCCACCTTCGGCGGTGGCGGCGGGCTCGGCGACCTCATCACCACCGGGATCACCAACCAGCGGATGCCGGTGCTCATGCTCGGCTCGATCCTGACGATCGCGCTCGCGCTCCTGGTGGACTGGCTGGCCTCGCTGGCCGAACTGGTCCTGCGTCCGCGAGGGTTGGAGGCCGGGACATGAGGGTCACGTTGCGTACGGCGGCGGTCGGCATGGTGGGCGGGGCCCTGCTCGTGGGCTGCGGTCTCACCAGCGGCAGCCCGATGGTGGACGACGTGAAGCCGGGCACGATCGGCAAGGGGCTCCCCCTGAAGGGCGTCGATCTCACCGTCACGTCGAAGGAGTTCACCGAGCAACTGGTCCTCGGCGCGATCATGGGCATCGCCTTCGAGGCGGCGGGCGCGGACGTCCTCGACCGGACGGGCATCCAGGGCTCGATCGGCGCCCGCGAGGCCGTCAAGGGCGGCGACGCGGACGCCATGTACGAGTACACGGGCACCGCCTGGATCACGTACCTCGGCAACTCCGAGCCCATCGACGACCCGCACAAGCAGTGGGAGGCGGTGCGCGAGGCGGACGCGAAGAACGGCGTCACCTGGCTGCCGCCCGCCGAGCTCAACAACACGTACTCCCTGGCCATCAACCGGAAGAACAAGGCCAAGTACAAGCCGAAGACCCTCTCGGACGTGGCGGCCCTCTCCAAGTCGGACCCGGACGCGGTCACGCTCTGCGTGGAGAGCGAGTTCTCCTCGCGCGAGGACGGCCTGCCGGGCATGCAGAAGGAGTACGGGATGAAGATCCCCGCCTCCAACATCACCAAGATGGACACCGGGATCATCTACACCCAGGTCTCCAAGGGGTCGTGCGTGTTCGGCGAGGTCTTCACCACCGACGGCCGCATCAAGGCGATGGACCTGTCGCTGACGGAGGACGACAAGCGCTTCTTCCCCAACTACAACGTCGCCCCGGAGATCAACAGCAAGGCGCTCAAGAAGTACCCGAAGATGGCGGAGGTCCTGGACCCCATCACGAAGAAGCTGAACAACACGGTGGCCCAGGAGCTGAACTCCAAGGTGGACGTGGAGGGCCAGGACCCGCATGAGGTGGCGCTGGACTGGCTGGTGCAGGAGGGGTTCGTGAAGGAGGGGTAGCTCTTGGCCGCGGGGTCGCCGAGAGTTGCAAAGACTCCGTTGCAGCGAACCCCTTGCAACGGAGTCTTTGCAACTCTACGCTCACGGACATGACGGAACAGCCGGAGCCCCTGAAAGTCCGTACGCTCGACGCCCGCTCCCTGCGGGGCATCGCGCATCCCCTGCGGATGCGGCTGCTCGGCTCGTTGCGCATCGACGGCCCGGCCACCGCGTCGCAACTCGCCGTGCGATTGGGCGAGTCGAGCGGCGCGACCAGTTATCACCTGCGTCAACTCGCGGCTCACGGCTTCGTCGAGGACGCCCCGGAGCACGGCAAGGGCCGGGAGCGGTGGTGGCGGGCGGCCCAGCAATCCACGGAGTTCAGCAACACACTCACCCGGGACGCCGATCCGGCGGTGCGCGGGGCGGCCGCGCTGTACCTGCACGAGGTCGCGGCCCTGCACTCCGAGGCACTGTCCACCTGGGTCGGGACCATCCACGAATGGCCCGAGGAGTGGCAGTCCAGCGCGGACATCAGCGACCGGACCCTGCGACTCACCCCGGCGCTGGCCGCCGAGCTGGGCGAGAAGGTCAATCAACTGATCGCGAGCTACCGCGAGTCGGCACCCAAGGATGAAGACCCACAGGCCGAACACGTACGCATCCACACCCACGTGTTCCCGACGCGACGACCCGACTGAGAGGAACCCGCCAGCCATGCACCCCGACGTACACCTCCTGCTGCACCACACCCGCGCCGCCGAGCTCCGCCGAACCGCGCCCTTACGCGACAGCAGGCACCCGCTGCGCACTCAACTCGGCTGGACCATGGTCGAGTTGGGCCTGCGCCTGGTCAGCAGCTCGGGACCTTACCGCCCCGGTCCAGGGAACGCAGCGCGTCAACCGTGCCCTTCAGCGTCGTGATCGGGACGAGCCGCAGGCCCTCCGGCAGCTCCGCCTGAGCGTCCGAGCACTCGTCCTTCGGGACCAGGAAGACGGTCGCGCCGTCACGCCTGGCGGCCTGCGTCTTCAGCGCCACACCGCCGACCGGGCCGACCTCCCCGTCCTCGGAGATCGTGCCGGTGCCCGCGATCTTCCGGCCGCCCGTGAGGTCCCCGCCGCTGCCGTTGCCGTCGATCAGGTCGATGATGCCGAGCGAGAGGAAGAGGCCCGCGCTGGGGCCCCCGATCTTGCCGAGGTCGACCTTCACCTTCACCTTGTCCGTGCCGTCCACGCCGTTCGCCTTGAGGTACGAGAGCGCGGCCTGCGTGGCCGTGTCCTGCGACTTCCTCATGTCGCCGAGGTTGTGCTCCTCGACTTCCTTCACGTTGTCGCCGGTGGGGTAGACCGAGTCCTTGGGCATCACGGCACGGTCCGTGCGGAACCAGCCGTCCACCACGTCGCTCAGGCTCGCGTCCATGTCGGGCCCCGTGGCCACGATCGTCGTCATCCGCAGCTGCCCCTCCGTCTCGCGGGTGGGCGCACCGGTGATCGTGATGACCGGCTTGCCCTCGCTCTTGCCGAGCACGTTCGCCGTCGACCCCGGCTGGGCCACTGCGAACGGCAGCGGCGCGAGGCCGGCGACGGCCAGCAGGGCGACCACGGGAACGGCACAGACAGCGAGGGCCTTGGGGCGCGTGAGGCGAGAGAGGGAGAACACGGGATCAATCTAACGTGACCGGTTCCATGACCGGATCAGCGGACAGGGCTCAGCGCAACGCGTCCGCCACCTCCCGTGCCGCGTCCACCACCCGCGGCCCCACCCGCTCCGGCACGGAGTCGGACAGCATGACGACCCCCACGCTCCCCTCTATGCCGGTGACCCCCACCAGCGGCGCCGCGGCCCCGCTCGCGCCGGCCTCCAGCTCGCCGTGCGTCAGCGCGTAGCCGGGGTCGGTGGCGAGGCCCTGCCGGGCGGCGAGGATCGCGCGGCCCGCGGCGCCACGGTCCAGGGGATGCCGGAAACCGGTCCGGTAGGCCACGTGGTAATCCGTCCAGGTCGGCTCGACGACGGCGACGGCGAGTGCCTCGGTGCCGTCGACCAGCGTGAGGTGCGCCGTCGCCCCTATGTCCTCGGCCAGCGAGCGAAGAGCGGGCAGCGCCGCCTCGCGCACCAGCGGATGCACCTGGCGGCCGAGGCGCAGCACCCCGAGGCCGACCCTGGCCCGGCCGCCCAGGTCACGACGGACCAGGGCATGCTGCTCGAGGGTGGCGAGGAGGCGGTACACCACGGTGCGGTTCACGCCGAGCTTGTTCGACAGCTCGGTGACGGTGAGCCCATGGTCGGTGTCGGCCAACAGCTTGAGGACACGCAGTCCTCGGTCGAGCGTCTGGGAAGTCTCCGCGGTCACGACGCCCACTCCTTAGGTGAGGGTCGACGGCCTCTTTACGCAGCGGTTGCGTCGCCGGTCCCGTGGGCGACGCGCGTCAGAGGCCGCCGGTCGGAACTCCGGCTGCGCTCCGCGGCGGCGCTGCCACGGGGCGTGTACGTTGCGGGGACATTAGCGAGGCCGTCCCGCTCAGCGGAAGACTCCGTCCAGAATCCGGGCACGAGACCGGCTGTTAGGGGCGCAATGCCCCATACGCGGGGCACGTCGGCGGGGGTGCGCACGACTCCCGCACACCCGGAACACACCCCTCCCCCTCCACACCGGCGAAGAGGCGCTCACTTCACGGACGCGCTCACGTCATGGACCCGCTCACTTCATGCGGGTGGCCCACTCGCCGACCTTCGCGATCCGCTGCCGCAGCTGCCCGGCGGTGGCCTCCGCGCTCGGCGGCCCGCCGCACGTGCGCCGCAGCTCGGTGTGGATCACGCCGTGCGGCTTCCCGCTCTGATGGACGTACGCGCCGACCATCGTGTTGAGCTGCTTGCGCAGTTCGAGCATCTCCTTGTGGGAGACCACGGGCCGCCGCTCGGCGGGGATCTCCAGAAGGTCCGCCTCGCCGTCGGGCCGCTTCTTGCTGTGCGCGATCTGCCGGGCCTGCCGCTTCTGGAGCAGCATCTGCACCTGGTCGGGTTCGAGGAGCCCAGGAATGCCCAGATAGTCCTGCTCCTCCTCGCTCCCGGGGTGCGCCTGCATCCCGAACTCGGCCCCGTCGAAAAGCACCCGGTCGAAGACGGCATCGGACTCAAGCGCCTCGAAGGAGAACTGCTCCTGCTCGCCGGTGTCCTCGTCCTGCTCCTTGTTCGCCTCGTCCATCTCCTTCTCGGACTCGGCGTACGGGTCTTCCTCCCCCTCCTTCTTCGGCTTGTCGAGCACGTGGTCCCGCTCGACCTCCATCTCGTTGGCGTGGCCGAGGAGGTCGGGAACGGTGGGCAGGAAGACCGACGCGGTCTCGCCGCGCCGCCGGGAACGCACGAAACGCCCCACGGCCTGGGCGAAGAAGAGCGGCGTCGAGATCGTGGTGGCGTACACGCCCACCGCGAGCCGCGGCACGTCGACGCCCTCGGACACCATGCGGACGGCGACCATCCACCGGTCGTTGCTCGCGGTGAAGTCGTCGATCCGCTTCGAGGCGCCGGTGTCGTCGGAGAGGACGACGGTGGCCTTCTCCCCCGTGAGCTCCCGGATCAGCTTGGCGTACGAGCGTGCGGAGTCCTGATCCGAGGCGATCACGAGCCCACCCGCATCCGGGATCGCCTTCCTGACCTCGGTGAGCCGCTGGTCGGCGGCCTTCAGCACATTCGGCATCCACTCGCCGCGCGCGTCGAGCGCGGTCCGCCAGGCCTGCGAGATCGCGTCCTTGGTCATCGGCTCGCCGAGCCGCGCCGCGATCTCGTCACCGGCCTTGGTGCGCCAGCGCATGTTGCCCGAGTAGGACAGGAAAATCACGGGCCGGACGACACCGTCGCCGAGCGCACTCCCGTATCCGTACGTGTAATCGGCGGCGGACCGCCGGATGCCGTCGTTCCCCTCCTCGTACGAGACGAAGGGGATGGGGTTGGTGTCGGACCGGAAGGGCGTACCGGTGAGCGCGAGGCGCCGCGTCGCGGGCTCGAACGCTTCGAGGCAGGCCTCGCCCCACGACTTCGAGTCACCGGCGTGGTGGATCTCGTCGAGGATGACGAGGGTCTTGCGCTGCTCGACCCGGTTCCGGTGGAGCATGGGCCGCACGCCGACACCCGCGTACGTGATGGCGATGCCCTGGTACTCCTTGCTGAGCGGACCCGCGCTGTACTCCGGGTCCAGCTTGATCCCTATCCGGGCCGCGGCCTCCGCCCACTGCTTCTTCAGGTGCTCGGTCGGCGCGACCACCGTCACCTGCTGCACGACATGGTGGTGCAGCAGCCAGGACGCGAGCGTCAGCGCGAACGTCGTCTTGCCTGCGCCGGGTGTCGCGACGGCGAGGAAGTCACGCGGCTGCTCCTGGAGGTACCGCTCCATCGCGCCCTGCTGCCAGGCACGCAGCTTGTTGGCGGTGCCCCAGGGGGCGCGGCCGGGGAAGGCGGGAGAGAGGTGGTGGGAGGCGGAGTTGGCGGCGGTGGTAGTCACGGTCTCCGGTTTGAAGAGGTAGGGGCCGCGCGCAGCGCGTCGAGCAGGGTGGGGGTGGGTGACGGGCGGGCAGCTCGGGTACGTACGACAACCGGGCCACCCTACCGGTGAAGGTTGACGCGCCGCGGGGTCCGGCACGTGCCTCGGCCCGGGTGCGACCCGTCTCACACCGGCGGCCATCAGCAACCCACCCGGCGATCAAAAAGGCCCCGCTCAGAGAGATCGATCCCGTGCCCGACCCGCCACCCAGGCCCCCACCAGAGCCACCCCCGCCATCGGCAGGAACACCGCTACGAACGCCCCCGGATGCGAGCCGCCCGCCCCCGTGGCGGAGCCATGCGCGCCGATCATGCCCCCGCCGAGCGCGGCGAACGCGGCACCCCCGGCCGCGAGGAGCAGCGCGTTGGAGAGGCCGTCCGAGATCTGCAGGGCGGCCGAGTTCGTACCCGCGTCCTGCGGCGGCGAGAGGCGCAGAAGCAGCACGCTCGTCGAGCCGATCACCGTACCCATGCCGAGGCAGCCGAAGGCCCAGGCGACGGCGACGATCCACACCGGGACGGCGGCGATCAGCACGGTCGGCGCGGTCGCGATGGAGGCGGCGACCAGCACCATTCCGATCACCATCAGCCGCGTCCGGTACGTCTCCATGCGCGGCCGGGACTGTACGTACGATCCCGCTGCCCACGTCGCCCCACCGGCGGCGAGCGAGAGCCCGGCCATGGTCGGCGAGAGCCCGCGCTGGGTGACCAGCATCAGCGGCACGAAGGACTCGGCGGCGATGAAGGACCCGGCGGCGATGCCGCGCAGGAGCACCACGGAGGGCAGGCCCCGGGCGGCCCGGTAGGTGCCGCGCGGGAGCAGCCCGAGGACGGCAGGCACGAGGACGGCGGCGCCGACGGCCGCCGGGAGCAGCGAGAGCCACCGCAGGTCCTGGCCCGCGTACTGGAGGAGCCCGGCCCCCGCCGAGATCCCGAGCGCGAGCCGTACGCGCCGCCGGTCGAAGGCCTCGACGGGGGCGGTGGGGTCGACGGGCCCGGAGGCGGTGCGCCGGATGGCGGGCAGCGCGAGGGCCAGTGGCGCGAGGACAAGGACGGGAATCCCGACGAAGACCCACCGCCACCCCAGGTGCTCGGTGACCGTCCCCGCGACGAGCGGCCCGACCACGGACGGCACGACCCAGCTCGCAGCGAACGCCGCGAGGATGGACGGCCGCAGATGCTCCGGGTAGGCCCGGCTCACGACGACGTACAACGCGACGATGACGAGCCCCCCGCCGAGCCCCTGGACAGCCCGCCCCAGGATGAACAACCACATGGCCCCGGCGGTCCCGGAGAGCAGCAGCCCCGCCGCGAAGGCGGCGATCCCGGTGGCCAGCGGTCCGAGGGGCCCGCGCCGGTCGGCCCACTGCCCGGAGAGCACCATGCCGAAGAGGCTGGTGGTGAAGTACGCGGAGAACCCGAAGGCGTAGAGGGAAACCCCGTCCAACTCCCGTGCCGCCACCGGCATCGCGGTCCCGACGGCGGTCGCCTCGAAGGCGATGAGCAGCACCACGGAGACGATGCCGAGACTGAGCGCGCGATAGGGGGCGCGCAGGATTCCGCCCTCCAGCTCGGAGGGCGGGGCTATCGGGGCGGCTGCGACTTCGGCGTCACGCGGTTCGAGGGCGCTCATGCTCGCCAGCGTAAGGGGCGTGACACCCTGTGACCCCTGTCCGGGCCCGGTGACCTTCTGGTCCCTTGGTCGTACGCCTGGCCACGGACGCCTGGCCACGGCTCCCTGGCCACGGACGCCTGGCCACGGACGCCTGGCAGAAAAATCCCACCTGCTCCGGCGCCGAGCCGGGGTTTTGCGGGGAGGAGGTGGGATTTTTCTGCAACGGGCCCCACGAAGCCCCACTCTCCGGTTCATGAACGCCGCATGGCAGTCCCGTTGCAGCGTCCGGAGATCCCTTGAGCGAACCAGCCGGCCACGGCTAGGTTCAAGGAGTCAGGTGATCGACAACTTGGCCGTGTGCCCGAGTGGCTCAGGGGCTGGACTGCAAATCCAGTAACGCGGGTTCGATTCCCGCCACGGCCTCCAGCAGGAAACCGATCGAAAAGTGTTTCCCGTGATCCAATGAGCCGGTGACTGGCATACACGCGTCCCTGGGGCCCCTGGAGCGGGTCGACGGCCGGTGGGGGGTGGGCGACGCGGTGCGGCCGGGGCGCGCCTGGGTGGAGTTCCGCGAGGACGGCCTCTACCGGCACACGGGCGCCGGGGAGGGCGAGTTGACTCCCTGGCCGAGGATCATGCTCGGGATCCGCGTGACCATCGGGCGCGGATATCCGACCCAGGGCGGCGACTTCACAATGATGGGCTTCCTCGCCGGCGTGCGGGGACTCCGAGGACGCGGAACCGGCCACCTGGACATGACGCTGCGGCACCCCTACGAGGACCGGCGGCTGGACTTCCATCGCCACCCCCGCTGGTACGGGCTCGTGGAGGTCTCCCTCCTGCAAGAACTGCTCGGGCAGACCGTCGCCGCGAAGGAGACGCGGCGGCTCGCCGACACGGACTGGCTCGACCGGGTGGTCGAACGCCTGACGTCGTCGTCGACGTGGTCGGCGGGTGGCATCCAGCAGGCCGTACGGACGGCCCGCGAGGCGTAGGGAGCCTGAGCCTCCCGGGGCTGGGGCTGGGCGAGGCAGGGACTCGGGTGCTAGATCCGCGTCTCGTCGACCCGCGCCTCGCAGAGCCGCTCAAGGATCGTGTCCACCGTCTCGTCCACCGTCAGGTCGCTGCTGTCCAGCCACAGCCCGATCCTCGGGGTCGTGGACCGGAGCCCTGCGTCCAGGTCCTCCACCGTCCATGCGCCGTAGCCGGTCTTCCCGCGCCCGGCCTCCCGTGCGGCGACCGCGGCCGGGCGCGGGGCCAGGACGATCACGTGCACCGGGCTCGTACGCAGCAGATCCACGTACGCCTTCAACTCCTCGCCCAGGATGACGTCCTGGACCACCGCGACGAAGCCGGCGGCCGCGTAAGCGTCGGCGGTGGACGCCGACAGGCCGTACCGCAGCCGGAGTTGGGCCGCGGCCTCGTCCGACGCGCCGGGCTCGTACTCCTGGCCGCCCGACACGATCATCCGGCGGAAGACGTCACCCCGCACGTGCGCCGCGCGCGGCAGCCGTTCGGCGAGGGCCTGCGCCACCGTGGACTTGCCCGACGCCATGATGCCGGTGATGACGACGACGCCGCTCAGCTGCGGCACCGTCACGTCGCGACCGCCGCCTGCGGGCGGATCGGGAGGCGGTTCACCGGGCGTCCGGTGGCTGCCCGCACCGCCGACGCAACCGCCGCCGGGGTCGTCACGACCGGCACCGCGCTCGCCGCCTTCGCGCCGAAGGGTGCGACCACGTCTCGCTCCTCGACCAGCTTCACGATGCGGATGTCGGGGGTGTCCAGGGCAGTTGGCAGGGCGTAGCCCGTCAGGTCCGGGTGGCGGACCAGGCCCCTCGGCGTACGGAGGTTCTCCGTGAGCGCCGCGCCGACGCCCTGGGTGACGCCCGCCTCGATACGCACCCTCAGCTGGGTCGGGTTGAGGATGCGGCCCACGTCCTGGGCGACCGCGAGCTCCACGACCCGTACCGAACCGATCTCGATGTCGACGTCCACGACCGCGCGGATCGCGCAGAACGCCATGCCCACGAAGGCATCGCCCTGGCCTGCCTCGTCGAGCGGCTCGGTGGGATGCGGGCGGCACTGGGCCGTGGCCCACAGCTCCTTGCCGTCCATCGCCTCCGTCACCGTCGTGCTCAATACCCCGTCGTACGAGGTGATCTTGCCGTCGGTGATCTGGAGGAGCTCGGTCGACATGCCGAACTTGTGGGCCAGGGGCTGCAGCAGCTGCGTGCGCACCATCTTCGCCGCTCGCTCCACCGCGCCGCCCGACACCCAGGTGTGGCGGCCGTGGCAGCTCGGTCCTGCCGGGGGCTGGTCCGTGTCGACGGGGGCCACCCGGACGTCGTCGATGCCGAGCGTCTCCTGGACGATCTGGCGGGCGAGCGTGGTGAAGCCCTGGCCCGTCTCGACCGCCGCGCAGATCACCGTCGCGATGCCGTCGTGGACCTTGACCGTGGCCGTGGAGACCTCGTCCGTGCCCTCGGCGCCCAGGAGTTGGACCATGCCGAGGCCGTAGCCCACACCGCGACGCACCGCGGCCGGTTCACCGGCACCCTCGGGGCCGCCGGGCAGCAGCCACTCGTCCTCGGGGGTGTCCTTGGGCAGCTCGGGGAGGGGGAAGTCCCGTACGGCCGCGAGGAGTTCGGCAACCGGGGCGGGACAGGTGACCGTCTGGCCGGTGGGGAGGATGTCTCCCGTCGCCATCGCGTTGCGCAGCCGCACCTCGGCCGGGTCGATGCCCAGCTTCTTGGCGATCTTGTCCATCTGGGCTTCGTACGCCGCGCACACCTGCATGGCACCCTCGCCCCGGACATGCCCGGACGGCGGGTTGTTCGTACGGACCGCCCAGCCCTCGATGAAGGCGTTCGGGACCACGTACGGACCGCAGGCGAAGGAGACGGCCGCGGCGAGCGCGTCCGACGACGTGTCCGCGTACGCACCCGCGTCGAGCAGCACCTGCGCCTCCACCTTCACCAACTTGCCCTCGGCGTCCGCGTGATGGCGGTAGCGAAGGAGCGTCGGGTGGCGGTGGGCGTGGCCGAGGAAGGACTCCTCGCGGGTCGCCGTCAGCTTCACCGGGCAGCCGGTGGTCAACGCGAGGAGACCGAGCGGGAGGTGGAAGCTGGCGTCCTCGCGGTCGGCGGTCGCGCCGGGCACGCCGGTCACGACGACCTTCACGATGTCCGGGTCGATGCCGTAGCAGGACGCGGCCATGTCGCGGTCGGTGTGCGGGTCGGTGGAGGCGATGTAGAGCTCCACGCCCCCGTCGGGACGCGGCACCGCGAGCCCCGCCTCCGCGCCGATCGGCGCCGGGTCCTGGCGGCCGATGCGGTACAGGCCCTCGACGACGAGCTCGCCCGCCGCCTCCGGGTCGCCGTGCCGCAGCGGGATGTGCCGGATCAAGTTGCCGTCGGGGTGCAGGGGTTCGGCCGCGAAGGCCTTCTCCGGGTCGGTGACCGGTTCGAGGACCTCGTACTCGACGAAGATGGCCGCGGCGGCCATCCGTGCCGTGTCGGGGTGATCGGCGGCCACGGCCGCGATGGGCTCGCCGTGGTGGCGTACGACGTCGGAGGCGAAGACCGGGCGGTCCGGGGTCTTACGGCCGTGCAGCGCCTCGCCGGGCACGTCCTCATGCGTGACCACGGACCGCACGCCCGGCATCTCCCGCGCCTGGGACGTGTCGATCGAGACGATGCGCGCGTGCGCGTGCGGCGAGCGCAGGACGGCCGCCCAGAGCAGCCCCTCCGCCCACAGGTCGGACGCGTAGGGGAACGTGCCCTCCGTCTTGGCGCGGGACTCCGCCGACGGCAGGGACGATCCGATGCCGTGCGGCAACGGCTCCGGGCCGGGCTGCGGCTCCACTGCGGTCGCGGTGTTCGCGTTCCCCGCGGCTTCGTTGCTCACGCCTGGCCTCCGCCCTGGCCGTATGGTCCTTCGTACGTTCCGTCCTGCGCCGCCGGGTTGACCCCTCCGGCGCCGGGTCCCGCCTGGTGCGGGATGCGTGCCTCGCCGTCGCTCTGGGCGGACGGCTCGGCGGCCGCCGCTGACGCCTCGCGCTCGGCGACCACTTCCTGCACGGCGTCGAGCACGCCCCGGTAGCCGGAGCAGCGGCACAGGTTGCCGCACAGGGCGCGCCGCGTCTCCAGGTCGGTCGGGGCGGGGTTGCCCTCCAGGAGGTCGTGCAGGGTCATCGCCATGCCCGGCACGCAGAAGCCGCACTGGACCGCGCCGCAGGCCGCGAGCGCCCGCTGGACGTCGGATGGCCTGCCGTCGGCGGCGAGGCCCTCGACGGTGCGCACCTCGCTGCCGGCGGCGGTGGCCGCGGGCACCAGGCAGGAAGCGACGAGACGGCCGTCCACCTGGACGTTGCAGGCACCGCACTCGCCCTGCGAGCAGCCGTCCTTGGCGCCCGCGAGGCCGAGGCGCTCGCGCAGGACGTAGAGGAGCGACTCGCCGATCCAGGCGCCGGTGACGGGGCGGTCGGCGCCGTTGACGCGCAGGACGTACGAGCAGAGGGGGTGTTCGTCGGAGAGAGCGGTGGCGGTGAGGGCCGCTTCGGGTTCGGCCTCGGGGTCGCCCTCAGGGGCGGCTTCGGCTTCGACGTCGGTGTCGGCCTCGATGTCGGCCTCGGTGTCGGCCTCGGACTCGGCGTCCGCCTCGACCACGGCTTCGGCATCGGCTTCGACTTCGGCCGCGCTGTCCGGCTCGGCCTCGGCTTCGGGCTCCGGCTCCGGCTCGGGTTCCGGCGAGGGCTCCGGCTCCGCGGGCATCTCCGACGCCTCAGACGCCGCGGGCACCTCAGGCACCAGCGGCACGTCAGGCACCACGTGCATCTCGGGGGCCACCGGCGCCGCCGGGACGAAAGGCTCCGGGGGCGGGACGGGCTCGTGGTGCTGCTGCTCGTGGTGCTGCGGCTCGGCGTACTGCTGCGCGTGGGGCTGCATGTGCGGAAGCGGATGCGGCTCGGCCTGCGCCTGCGGTTCGGCCTGCGCCTGCGGCTCGGCGTACTGCTGCTGCACCGGCTCCGACCACGGAGCGCCCGCGCCCGCGCCACCGGTCGCCCACGGTGCGGCCGCACCGCCCGGCAGTGTCGCCGGGGGCGTACCGCCGCCCCACTGCGCGGCGAGCGAGGACGCGGTGAACTCACCCGATTCGTCCGGAAGATCACCATTGGCCACGGGAATCGACCACTGTCCCGTGACATCGGCGGGGGCCGGGGCGGCGGGCGCGTGGCCCTCCGCCTCGTGGAAGCTCCACTGCCCGGTGGCCCGGGGGTCGTACGCGTGCTCCTGCTCGTGGACCGGCGGCTCGGGCTCGGGCACACCGCCCGCGTCGGGCCACCGCACGTTCTGGACACCGGTGCCCGCGCCGGTCACCTCGGGCGGCATGACCCAGACACCCGTGGCGGCCGGGTCCGTCGCGTCGGCCGTCGTGGGGGTGACCGTTATCTGCGGCGGCACATAACCGTGGCCGGGCGCGGCGAGCGGCGAGTGGTCGAAGTCCAGGGCGCCTTCCGGAAGCTGCACGAAGGCCGTGGCGTCCGAGTCGTACTCGCCCTGTGGGTGCGGCTGCCAGCCGCCGTTCGCGTCGTTCGCGGCGTTTCCACCGGTCTGGTCGTCCCTCACGACAGCGCCCTCCCCAGTGCTCGTCGGGCCAGCGCGGCGACGGTGCGCCGCAGGTGCAGTACGGCGGGCGGCAGCGGCTGCGGCGAGCCGTCGTCCGCCGGAGGCTGGTCGGGGATGCACGCGGCGGCGACGTACTCACCGAAGGCGGTGAGCGCCTCCGGCACGATCGTCCGCTCGCCGTCCCAGTCGATCAGCGAGGCGACCCACTGCTCGGCCTCCAGGGGCCGCAGCGGCATCGGCGCGACGGCACCGACCGCGCAGCGCACACCGCGCCGCGCCGGGTCGAGGACGAGCGCGACGGAGGCGATGGCGCGTCCGGGCCCGGTGCGGCCCGTCGCCTTGAGGAAGACCTGCGGGGCGTGCAGGAGCGGCAGCCGTACGAAGCCGATGAGTTCGCCGGGGCGGAGCATGTCCATCCCCGCGAGCAGGTGCGATACGGGGACCTCGCGGCGCGCGCCGCCGGGTCCCGCGATGACGAGGACGGCTTCCAGGGCGGCCAGGACGGGCAGGGTGTCGCCGGTCGGCCCCGCCGTGGCGATGTTGCCGCCAAGAGTGCCCGCGTTGCGGATCTGCGGGGGCCCCGCGGCGCGTGCGGCCGCGGCGAGCGCGGGGATCAGGGCGGCGAAGTCGGGCCGCCCGACGCGTGCGTGGGTGAGACCGGCGCCGAGCAGCGCGTGACCGTCCTGGTACTGCCAGCCGCGGATCTCGCTGATGCGGCCGAGGCCGACGAGCGCGGCGGGGCGCAGGAGGCCCGCGTTGACGGAGGCCATGAGGTCGGTGCCGCCGGCCACGGGCACGGCGGCGGGCATCGCGGCGAGCGCCTCCACGGCCTCGTCCAACGTCGCAGGCAGCGTCGCCGTCTGCGCGGTGTGCGCCGCCTGCCGTGCGTGCGTGCTCAAAACCGGCTGCCCCTTCCCGATGCCCGGCGGCTTTCTCGCCGTGCCCACCGTTACGCCTGTTCCGCCGTACGGTACGTGCTCACAGCCCGGACGTGGCAACTCTGGCACATCTTCCCCGGACCCCGGCGCGGGGGTCCGCTAGGAGTCATTCGTCCGCAGACCTGGAGGATGTGCCGTTTTCACACGCCCTCGCCGGTCAGCGGGAATTGCCACTCTTCGGTGACTCTTGTACGGCTTTCGCCGGACCGCCCACGCTCTCAGCGCGGGCGGCCCGACACGCGGAGCACGGGGTGCGCCTCACACGTTCGGGGGCGCCCCGTCGATCGGGCGTCCGAGCACTCCGGGGCGCTTCTGCCACGGCAACGGGCCGCCGGGCGGGCGGTAGTCGACGCCGAGCGCGTCAAGTCGCGCGTAGTGCGGGGTCATTCGCCGCTCGAAGCCCGCGAAGTCGCGCTCGGCCGAGGCCGGCAGCGGGCTCCAGGCGACCTCGGCGAAGGCGGCGAGACGCGGGAACACCTGGTAGTCCACGCGTGCGTGGTACTCCATCACCTCGGTCCAGACGTTGGCCTGGGTGCCGAGTACGTGGCGGGCCTCCTCGGCGGTGAGCTGCGGCGGCACCGGCTCGAAGCGGTAGACGTCCTCCAGGGTGCGGACGAAGCCGATGGGCGCAGGCTCGTCGGGGCCGCCGTCCTGCCGGTGATCCAAGTACACCTGCTGCTCGGGGCACATGACGACGTCGTGACCGGCCTTGGCCGCCGCGATCCCGCCCCCGTATCCCCGCCAGGAGGACACGGTGGCGCCCTCGGCGAGGCCGCCCTCCAGGATCTCGTCCCAGCCGATGAGCCTGCGCCCGCGCGCGGTCAGCCAGCCGTCGAAGTGCCGGATGAACCAGCTCTGCAGCCCGTTCTCGTCACCGACGCCCAGCTCCTTGATGCGGGCCTGCGCGGTGGGCGACGCCCTCCACTGGTCCTTGGGGCATTCATCCCCTCCCACATGGATGAAGGTGGAGGGAAAGAGCTCGAGAACTTCCTCGAACACCCCCTCGTAGAAACGAAGGGTGTTCTCGGTCGGCGCGAGGACATTCGGATTGACGCCCCAGGTGTCCCAGACGCCGAGCGCCGAGGTGTCGACGACGTCCGTGTTGCCGAGCTCCGGATAGGCGTGGATGGCGGCCTGCGAGTGCCCGGGGATGTCGATCTCGGGCACGACGGCGATGTGCCGCTCATGGGCGTACGCGACGATCTCGCGGATGTCGTCCTGCGTGTAGTAGCCGCCGTGCGGGGTGTCGTTCCACAGTTCGGAGGCGCGGTGCCCCCACTTCGAGCGCGGCCGCCACGAACCGGACTCCGTGAGCTTGGGGTAGCGCTTGATCTCGATGCGCCAGCCCTGGTCGTCGGTGAGGTGGAAGTGGAAGACGTTCAGCTTGTGGGCGGCGAGGAGGTCCAGGTAGCGCAGGACGCCGTCCTTGGGCATGAAGTGCCGGGCCACGTCGAGCATCATGCCGCGCCACCCGAAGCGGGGGCTGTCCTCGATCAGACACCCCGGGACCGCGTACCGCCCGGCGGCCCGCAGCGGTGCCCGCCGGAACGCCTCGGGCCCGATGAGCTGCCGCAGGCTCTGGGCCCCCCAGAAGACGCCGGGAGCGGCGCCGCCGAGGATCTCGACGCCGCTCTCCCCCACGGTGAGCCGGTACGCCTCGGGCGCGAGGGAGTCGTCGATGCCCAGCGAGATGCCGCCGCCGTCACCCGGCGCCAGGGGCAGCCCCAACGCGCCGCCGAGCGTGGCACGCAGCCAGCGCTCGGTGGACTCGGTGCCGGGCCCGGCCCGGAGCGCGGTGGAGGAGTCGAGGATGAAGCCTTCGGAATGCGGCCCCTCGGCGCGTGCGGGCGCCGGGATCAGTTGCTCAAAGGTCATGCGGCGAGGCTGCCACGCGATTGCACAACGCAAAAGGGGCGTTGCGGCACACGCAACGCCCCTCCGCGCAGTGGCTCATGGACCGCCCCGGGGGCTACTTCTTGCCGCCGCCCTTGCCGTCCTTGCCGCCCTTGTCCTTGTCGCCACCGGCGCTCATGGACTCGTAGATCTCCTTGCACATGGGACAGACGGGGTACTTCTTCGGGTCACGACCCGGCACCCACACCTTGCCGCAGAGCGCGACGACGGGCGTACCGTCGAGCGCGCTCGCCATGATCTTGTCCTTCTGGACATAGTGCGCGTAGCGCTCGTGGTCACCGTCACCACTCGACACCTGCGGCGTCGGCTCTACGAGGGTCCCCGTACCTGCCCCGCGCTCGGGCTCGGGCTCAAGAGTGCTCATGGCATCCAAGGGTACCTACGCCGACGGGGTCCGGGCAGCGCCCATTCCGAGCCGGTCAGTTGAGTGACGCGTCATCCGGATAGGTGGCCACCATCGCCAGCTCGCTCCGCTGCCTGCGCAGGACTGCTCGCCACAACCGCTCCGGGTCCGGGGACGACACGTCGCCGGGCTCGGACTCGACCACGTACCAGGCGCCCTCGACGAGCTCGTCCTCCAGCTGGCCCGGGCCCCAGCCCGCGTAGCCGGCGAAGATACGCAGCGAGCCGAGCGCGGGGGCCAGGAGTTCGGGAGGGGTGTCGAGGTCGACCAGGCCGATCGCGCCGTGCACGCGGCGCCAGCCGATCGGCTCCCCTCTGCCCGGCCGCGGGGCGGCGGCGTCCTCCCCGGGGATCACCGCCACGCCGAGCGCCGAGTCGAGCGAGACGGGGCCGCCCTGGAAGACGACGCCCGGCGCGCCCGCCAGGTCACCCCAGCCCTCCAGGATGTCCGCGACGTCCACCGGCGTCGGCCGGTTGAGGACCACGCCGAGCGAGCCCTCCTCGTCGTGGTCGAGGAGCAGCACCACCGCGCGGTCGAAGTTCGGGTCCGCCAGGGCAGGCGTGGCCACGAGCAGCCGCCCTGTGAGCGAGGACACCTCGGTCATGAACGACATGATCCCGCATCTTTGCCCCGCTGGGGGAGGCAATGCCCGTACGGGAGTGAATGCAGCTCAGGGGCGCATGGGCGCGTCCGGAGCGCACACTTTCGGCGGTGACCCGGAGTGTCCGGTTCCGAACGGTTCGTGTTGTCACGAAGTCCTGACGTGTTTCGCGCGCCCTTGGCCTTACGGAGAGGGGGTACACGCCCATTACGCTTGCCCTTTGGTCCACCCGTCCATCCAATCGGAACGCGAGATTCATGACCGTCACCGACGATGTACTGCTTGTCCACGGCGGAACCCCGCTGGAGGGCGAGATCCGTGTCCGCGGCGCGAAGAACCTCGTGCCCAAGGCCATGGTCGCCGCGCTGCTCGGCAGCGCTCCGAGCAGGCTGCGCAATGTCCCCGACATCCGCGACGTGCGCGTCGTACGCGGACTCCTGCAGCTGCATGGCGTGACGGTCCGCCCCGGTGAGGAGCCGGGCGAGCTGGTCATGGATCCCTCGCACGTGGAGAGCGCCAACGTCGCGGACATCGACGCGCACGCGGGCTCCTCGCGGATCCCGATCCTGTTCTGCGGACCGCTCCTGCACCGCCTGGGCCACGCCTTCATCCCCGGCCTCGGCGGCTGCGACATCGGCGGCCGGCCGATCGACTTCCACTTCGAGGTGCTCCGCCAGTTCGGCGCGACCATCGAGAAGCGCGAGGGCGGCCAGTACCTGGAGGCTCCGCAGCGGCTCCGCGGCACGAAGATCCAGCTGCCGTATCCGTCCGTCGGCGCCACCGAGCAGGTCCTGCTGACCGCGGTTCTCGCGGAGGGCGTCACCGAGCTCTCGAACGCAGCCGTCGAGCCCGAGATCGAGGACCTCATCTGCGTGCTGCAGAAGATGGGCGCGATCATCGCGATGGACACCGACCGGACCATAAGGGTCACCGGTGTCGACAGCCTGGGCGGCTACAACCACCACGCCCTCTCGGACCGCCTGGAGGCCGCCTCCTGGGCTTCCGCGGCGCTGGCGACCGAAGGCAACATCTACGTCCGCGGCGCCCAGCAGCGGTCGATGATGACGTTCCTGAACACCTACCGGAAGGTGGGCGGTGCCTTCGAGATCGACGACGAGGGCATCCGCTTCTGGCACCCGGGCGGCTCGCTCAACGCGATCGCCCTGGAGACGGACGTGCACCCCGGCTTCCAGACGGACTGGCAGCAGCCGCTGGTCGTCGCCCTGACGCAGGCCGCGGGCCTGTCGATCGTGCACGAGACGGTGTACGAGTCGCGTCTCGGCTTCACCTCCGCGCTCAACCAGATGGGCGCGCACATCCAGCTCTACCGCGAGTGCCTCGGCGGTTCCGACTGCCGCTTCGGGCAGCGCAACTTCCTCCACTCGGCGGTCGTCAGCGGCCCCACGAAGCTCCAGGGCGCCGATCTGGTCATTCCTGACCTGCGCGGCGGCTTCTCGTACCTGATCGCCGCTCTGGCGGCGCAGGGCACGTCCCGCGTGCACGGCATCGACCTGATCAACCGCGGCTACGAGAACTTCATGGACAAGCTCGTGGAGCTCGGCGCGAAGGTCGAGCTGCCGGGCAGGGCGACCTTGTAGTCGCAGTCGCTCGTCCTTGTGATCGTGCGAACCGCACGCAGAAGGGGCGGCCACCCAACCGGGTGGCCGCCCCTTCTATTGCTGCTTCAGGCTACTTGCCCTTGGCGGCTTCCTTGAGCTTGGAGCCCGCCGAAACCTTGACGCTGTAGCCGGCCGGGATGTTGATCGGCTCGCCGGTCTGCGGGTTCCGTGCGGTGCGAGCGGCACGGTGGGTGCGCTCGAAGGTCAGGAAGCCGGGGATGGTGACCTTCTCGTCGCCCTTGGCAACGATCTCGCCGACGGTCTCGGCGAACGCGGCCAGCACGGCGTCGGCGTCCTTGCGGGTCACCTCGGCGCGGTCGGCCAGCGCGGCCACCAGCTCACTGCGGTTCATGTTTGTACTCCCGTGTTCTTCTTGCCGTTGAGGCGTGCCACGCGGCGGAGCCGCATGATGGGCACAGCGAAGCCGATGCTGCCAGGGTCCTCGGTCAGGCCCCGGACCCGGGTCCGTCATCCGGACCCTCGCGCCCAGAAAGGCATCCTGCCCCCACCTGCGGCGGGAAAGCCAATCCGGGCCCCTTGGGGTCACACGAAAAGCTTCACCGCCCCTGGGAAGGTGGCAGTCGGGGGCGCGCTTCCACGCCACCCTAGAGGGCCTTTGAGGGCCCCGCGTTCCGCGACGCGCCGTACTACTGGGCCGTGGCGCCTGTCACAGCCACCCCGGCGGCCTTCGCCGCGCTGCGCACCGCATCGGCGACCGCGCCCGCGACCTTGTCGTTGAAGACGCTGGGGATGATGTAGTTCGGGTTGAGCTCGTCCTCGGCGACGACGTCCGCGAGGGCGCCCGCCGCCGCCAGCATCATCTCCGTGTTGACGGTGCGCGACTGGGCGTCGAGCAGACCGCGGAAGACGCCGGGGAAGACCAGGACGTTGTTGATCTGGTTCGGGAAGTCCGAGCGGCCCGTGGCCACAACTGCCGCCGTCTGGCGGGCGATCGCGGGGTCGACCTCGGGGTCCGGGTTCGCGAGCGCGAACACGATGGCGCCGTCGGCCATGGCCGCGACGTCGTCGGCGTTCAGGACGTTCGGGGCCGACACGCCGATGAAGACATCGGCGCCGACGACCGCTTCCTTGAGGGTGCCGCGGGCGCCCTCGGGGTTGGTGTTGTCGGCGATCCAGCGCAGCGGCGAGTCCGGCGCGGCGTCCACCAGGTCCTCGCGGTCCGCGTGCACGACACCGTGGATGTCGGCGACGACGGCGTGCTTGACGCCTGCCGCGATGAGCAGCTTGAGGATGGCCGTACCGGCCGCGCCCGCACCGGACATGACGACGCGTACGTCGCCGACTCCCTTGCCCACCACACGAAGTGCGTTGGTGAGCGCGGCCAGTACGACGATGGCGGTGCCGTGCTGGTCGTCGTGGAAGACGGGGATGTCCAGGGCCTCGCGGAGCCTGGCCTCGATCTCGAAGCAGCGCGGCGCCGAGATGTCCTCGAGGTTGATGCCCGCGAAGCCGGGGGCGATCGCCTTCACGATCTCGACGATCGCGTCGGTGTCCTGGGTGTCCAGGCACAGCGGCCAGGCGTCGATGCCGGCGAAGCGCTTGAAGAGGGCCGCCTTGCCCTCCATGACCGGGAGCGCGGCCTTCGGGCCGATGTTGCCGAGCCCGAGGACGGCCGAACCGTCCGTTACGACCGCAACGGAGTTGCGCTTGATGGTGAGGCGGCGCGCGTCCTCGGGGTTCTCGGCGATCGCCATGCACACGCGGGCCACGCCCGGGGTGTAGATCATGGAGAGGTCGTCGCGGTTCCGGATGGGGTGCTTGGACGCCATCTCGATCTTGCCGCCGAGGTGCATCAGGAACGTACGGTCGGAGACCTTGCCGACGGTGACGCCCTCGATGGTGCGCAGCTGCGCGACGATCTCGTCGCCGTGTGTCGTCGAGGTCGCCGCGATCGTGACGTCGATCCGGAGTGCCTCATGGCCGGACGCCGTGACGTCGAGGCCGGTCACCGAGCCTCCGTGGGACTCGACGGCCGTGGTGATCTGGGAGACCGCGGTGCCGCTCGCGGGCACCTCCAACCGGACCGTGTTCGAGTAGGAGACGCTGGGCGCCGTTGCCATGGCCGACTTCCTCTGCTTTCACCGTGTTGCTCTTGCCGTCCGATCGTCGCACCTACCACTGAGTACGTGGTAGCCGCCTCGGATTGCGAACTTTTCGTTCACCAGCTTTTCGGAAACTGGTTTCCACCATACGAGAAGTCGCGGGCCGTCGGTAGGGGGGAACCCGAAAGAGGCCTCCGTCACCAGGTGACGAAGGCCTCTTCGAACGCTTATGACACCGACCCGCCATGCTCGCCTCGCGGCAAGTGGTCGCTCGTAGCGACGATGGTTGGGCCCGGGGGCTTGGATCGGGCCGGTGCCACATCAACGGTAACAAACGATCCCCGCAAGGCAATTCCCGTCCCGCAAAGTCATTCGCGGAGCAGGCGCGAATCACTCGCGGAGCAGGTCCGGCACGCCTTCCGCGTCGGGGTCGTCGCGCTCGCCGGACAGCACCGTGAGCTGCTGCGTGGCCCGCGTCAGCGCCACGTACAGGACGCGCAGGCCCGCCGGGGACTCGTCCGCGATCTCCGCCGGGGAGACGACGACCGTGGCGTCGTACTCGAGTCCCTTGGCCTCCAGGCTGCCCAGGGCGACCACGCGGTCGCCGAGCCCGTCGAGCCAGCGCGCCGCCTGCTCGCGGCGGTTCATCGCCACGACGACGCCGATGGTGCCGTCGACCTGGTCGAGCAGCCGCGCCGCCTCGTCGCGCACCGACGCGCCGAGGTCCTTGTCGCGTACGACGGCGAAGCGGGGCTTCACCCCGGTGGACCGGACGGCCGACGGCGACTCGGAGCCCGGCATCGCGAGCGCGAGCACCTTGGCCGCGAGATCTGCGATCTCGGCGGGGTTGCGGTAGTTGACGGTGAGGGTGAAGCGGCGGCGCGGGCGGCTGCCCAGGGCCTCGTCGCGGGCCGCGGCCGCCTCGTCCGGGTCGGACCAGGAGGACTGGGCGGGGTCACCGACGATCGTCCACGTGGCGTGCCGGCCTCTGCGGCCGACCATCCGCCACTGCATGGGGGTCAGGTCCTGGGCCTCGTCGACGATGACGTGCGCGTACTCGGTGCGCTCGGCGGCGAGCCGCTCGGCGCGCTCGCGCTGGGACTCCTCGCGCTGCGGCATCAGTTCGTCGAGCCCGGTGAGCAGGTCGAGGGGGTCGAGATCCTTCTTCTTGCGGGGCCTGTGCGGCGTGCCGAGGATCGAGTGGAGCTCGTCGAGGAGCGCCACGTCGTGCACGGACAGGGCGTCGCGCTTGAGGGAACGGGCGATCTTGCGGACCTCGCCGGGGTTCAGGACGCGGCGCGCCCAGCGGCCAAGGCGCCGCTCGTCGCCCATCGCGGAGAGCACGGCGCGCGGGGTGAGTTCGGGCCACCAGGCGTCGAGGAACCGGATGAAGTCGTCCTCGGAGGTGATGTCCTCGTCGAAGGACGAGCGCAGCTCTGCGGCCAGCTCCGGGTCGCTGTGCCGGCCCGCTGAGCCCGACTGGGACCACAGGGCGTCCAGGAGGAGCTTGCGGGCGCGCGGACGCAGCAGGTTGACGGGAGCCGTGCCGCTGAGCGCGTTGCGCCGGATACGGCCGAGCGCGTCGGCCTCCAGCTCCAGGCGGCGGCCGAAGGCGACCACTCGGAGGCGGGTGGGGGTCTCGGCGGGGCCCTGGGGAGCGTCGTCCTCGTCGTCGTCGCCGAAGGCCAGCTGGCCGTCCCGTGAGGCGGGCTTCGGGGTCGTGCCCGCACCGCCCTCCAGAGCGCCCCTGGCGGCCTTCCGCAGGACGTGCAGCATCCGGGAGGAGCCCTTGACCCTGGCCACCGCGGGAGAGTCGTAGACGGTGGCCTCGGCCGGGCCAGCCGCGTCGTCGGCCAGCGCGCCCACCGCGCGGATCGCGACCTGCCCCTCCTCGCCGAGCGAGGGCAGCACGCCCTCCGTGTACGCCACGAGGAGCGGGGTCGGGGAGACGATGAGGATGCCGCCCGCGTACCGGCGGCGGTCCTGGTAGAGGAGGTAGGCCGCGCGGTGCAGGGCCACGGCGGTCTTGCCGGTGCCGGGGCCGCCCTCGACGTACGTCACCGAGGCGGCGGGGGCGCGGATGACCATGTCCTGCTCGGCCTGGATCGACGCCACGATGTCCCGCATCGTGTGGCTGCGGGCCTGACCGAGCGCCGCCATCAGGGCGCCGTCGCCGATGACCGGCAGCGCCTCCCCGTCCAGGGTCGCCTTGAGCTCCGGGCGCATCAGGTCGTCCTCGACGCCCAGGACCCTGCGCCCCTTGGAGCGGATGACCCGGCGCCGTACGACACGGCCCGGGTCGACCGGCGTCGAGCGGTAGAACGGCGCGGCGGCCGGGGCACGCCAGTCGATCACCAGCGGGGAGTAGTCCGCGTCCAGGACGCCGATGCGGCCGATGTGCAGGGTCTCGGCGATCTCGGCGGTGTTCTGCTCGCTCACCGCGTCCTCGGCGGGCTCGATCGACGTGTACGCGCCGTCCGGGCCCTTCTTGCCGTCCTTGCCGAGCAGCAGGTCGATCCGCCCGAAGAGGAAGTCCTCGAACTCGTTGTTGAGGCGGTTGAGATGCACTCCCGCGCGGAACACCTGGGCGTCCCGCTCGGCGAGCGCGCCGGGCGTGCCCACCTGGGAGCGCTTGGCCGCGTCGGTCATGAGGAACTCGGCCTCGTGGATCTTCTCCTCGAGACGCCGGTAGACCTGGTCGAGATGTTCCTGTTCGACGCTGATCTCACGGTCGCGTACGTCGGCCACCGAGGCCCCTTTCCGGACGTGCAGCTGCCCAATCGAGCAGCCGTCTACCGTACGCGAAAGGGGACCCCTGTGTGACCTCCGTGTGCGCTTCTCCTACGCGTCGACCTCCACCAGGCGGTCGCCGTCGAAGGTGGTCACCTCGAAGTGGTCGATGTCGTTCCGGTCCATCGCGGCGCCCCCGTGGACATACAAGGGGCTGCGCGCCCACTTGTTCGGGCTGTCCTCGATGCCGTAACCCCACTTCGGGACGGACCAGGTGGTCACCGTCTCCTTCTCGCCGTCCTTGCCGACCGCGACGAGGGAGCACTTGAGCGGGCCCTTGACGTTCTTCAGCTCCAGGACCGCGTGCGTGCCCCAGGCCTTCTTCTCCGTGCCGACCGTGGCGCTGACCTTGGTCTTCGGGTCCGTGGCCTTGATCTTGTCGTCCATGTGGTTGAAGAAGGCGTCCTCGGCGGGGCTCGTGGGGTGCGGTTCGCCCGCCACGTCCGTCGTCCCGCCGTCGTCGCTCACCGCGAGGACCGTGAGCGGCCCGCCGACGATCAGCGCGGCCGCGGCTGCCACCAGATACATGCCGCGCCTGCGCTTCTGCTGCCGCTTCACGGAGACCTCGTCCACGAGGCGGTCCGCGAGGCGCGGGCTCGGCCTGGCGGCGAGCTGCTCGCCGATCGCCGGTACGCCGCGTCCGCCGGGGAGGTCCGCGAGGGCGGCCAGCATCGGCTCCATGCCGGAGAACTCCTCCAGCTGGTGCGCGCAGAACTCGCAGACCGCCAGATGTGCCTCGAAGGCCGTCGCCTCCGCGTCGTCCAGGATGCCGAGGGCGTAGGCGCCGACGGTCTCGTGCACGTCGCCCGTCTCAGCCTGCCCCCACGCGTCATGTCCGTAGGACTCGTTCATGCCGTCACCCCCCGCTCCTCAAGCGCAAGCTTCATCGAACGCAGCGCGTAGAAGACCCGCGAGCGCACCGTCCCACTCGGTATACCCAGAGTCTCGGCCGCCTCATTGACCGTACGCCCCTTGAAATAAGTTTCGACGAGCACTTCCCGGTGCGCGGGAGTCAGGTCGTCGAGCGCGTCCGAGAGAGTCATCAGCCACAGCGCCTTATCGATCTCGTCCTCCGCGGGGATGACCTCCAGCGGCGACGGATCGACCTCCTGCGGCCGGGCCTGCCGGCTGCGGTGGCCGTCGATGACGATGCGCCGGGCGACCGTCACCAGCCAGGGGCGTACCGAACCGGTCGCACGATTGAGCTGACCGGCGTTCTTCCAGGCACGGATGAGCGTTTCCTGTACGACATCTTCGGCGCGCTGCCGGTCGCCCGCCACCAGGCGGAGCACATAGGCCAGAAGTGGCCCCGCGTGCTCGCGGTAGAGGGCGCGCATCAACTCCTCGTCGGGTCCGTTGCGTTGCGGGACCAGGCGATGTCGGTGCGGGCGTGCCTGCGGGCGCTCATCGGCCACGGCGGAATCCTTGCGCACGTCTGCCTCCGGTGTCCGCTCTTCGTCTTGGCTGGCTCACCGGAGATGTACGTACGCGGCAACGGCTGTGTTCAGCCGCCCCAAAAGAAATTCGATCAGGCCCGCGCGAGCGCCGCCCTGCGCCGATGTCTGGCCACCCGTTCACGGTTGCCGCACACCTCACTGGAGCACCAGCGGCGGCGCCTGCCGCGTGAGGTGTCCAGGTACACGATGGGGCAGTTGTCGCCCTCGCACTGGCGCAGCAGGGCGCGCGCACCGGGGTCGGTGAGCAGGTCGACGGCATCGCGGGCCACGGCGGCGAGCAGGGCCGCGCAGCCGGGGTCGCCGTCCAGGGTGCGGGCGAGGCTGCCGTCGGGGCGCCGGACGGCACGCGGGGCCGGGGGCGCTGCCGCGGCGAGGGCGTTGACTCTGCCCAACGCGGCTTCGGCGGGGCGCCCTTCGAGCTCGGCGAGCACCAACTGGGCGACGCTCTGCCGCAGTTCACCAAAGCCCACCAGCCAGGCCGGGCCCGCCCCCGGCAGGGCGGTGCGATCCGGGATGAGCCCGGCACCCGCGAGCCAGGCACGCAGCCGGTCCACGGAGTCGAGCCGTTCCACGGGGTGGTTCGTGGCCACGAGATCCAGACAGCTCCGCCCGGAGTCGAAGCGCAGCTCGTAGGTGGCCGGGTCCATGCCCAGTGCCATGCGCCTGTCACCGCCTTGTGGGGTTACCGGTGAGTGCTCCCCCTTACAGTGCCTCGCCGCGGGCGGGTGCGGAACCCCTGCCACCGGCGCGGATGAGACGCGCGCTTATGGAGGCGCGCTTCGAGACCATGGTCCGGCGGCCGTCCGGCCGGTTGACTCGGTCTTATGGAAGCCAAACGTGAGACGCAAAGCCGGGGACAGGGCCAGGGGCGAGGCGGCGAGGGAGGCCCCGCCGGGGCCGTCCTGGGGGCGGCCGTCGTGTTCATGGGCCTGATCGCCGGAACCTTCTACATCTTCTCCTGCGGTGTCATGCCCGGCCTCGCACGCAGCGAGGACCGTGTCTTCATCGAGGTCATGCAGAACACGAACGACGCGTTCAACAACCCGGTCTTCTTCGCGAGCTTCTTCGGCGCGCTGATCTTCACGGCGGTCTCCGCGTGGCAGCTGCGCGGCACGGGCTCGTACCGATGGGTCCTGGCAGCGCTCGTGCTCTACCTGGTGGCCTTCGCGATCACGTCGGTCGTGAACGTGCCGCTGAACGACCAGCTCGCGGACGCGGGCGACCCGGCGAAGATCGCCGACCCGGCCGCCGTGCGCGAGGAGTTCGAGGACCCGTGGCTGGCCTGGAACGCCGTGCGAGCCGTGTTCTCCACGGCCGCGATCGGCCTGCTCGCGCGGGCGTTGGTGCTGTGGGGGCGGGACAACAGGGCCCGTCAGTCGGCGTACTTGGCCCCGGCTGCCGGATCGAGCGCGAGCCGGTAACCACGCTTGACCACCGTCTGGACGAGCTTCGGCGCCCCAAGTGCCGTACGCAGCCTGGCCATCGCGGTCTCCACGGCGTGCTCGTCGCGCCCCGCGCCGGGCAGCGCGCGCAGGAGTTCGGCGCGGGAGACCACCCACCCCGGGCGCCGCGCCAGCGTCCGCAGCAACGACATGCCCGCGGGCGGCACGGGCCGCAGCTCGTCGTCGACCAGCACGGCGTGACCGCGGATCTCCACGCGGTGGCCCGCGACGGGCAACGTACGGGCGCGGGACGGCAGTTCCTGGCAGAGGATCTGTACGAGGGGTCCGAGCCGGAAGCGTTCGGGCTGCACCGTGTCGACGCCGAGGGCCTGGAGCGGCAGGGCGGTGACCGGGCCCACGCAGGCGGACAGGACGTCGTGCTGGAGGGCCTCGAAGAGCTCGGCGGACATGCCCCGGTCCTCGGCGCGGGCCAGGAAGGACGCGGCGGCGGGCGCGCTGGTGAAGGTCAGCGCGTCGACGGAGCGCGCGACGGTGGCGTCGAGGAGCCGGTCGACGGGGGCGAGGTCCTCCGGCGGCAGCCACCGGTAGACGGGCACGCCGACGACCTCCGCTCCCCCGGCGCGCAGCGACTCGACGAAGCCAGGCAGCGGTTCGCCGTGCAGCTGGAGCGCGATGCGCTTGCCTTCGACGCCTTCGCCGAGCAGCCGGTCGAGCACCTCCGCCATGGACTCGGACGAGGGCGACCACTCCTCGGTGAGCCCGGCGGCACGGATGGCGCCCTTGACCTTGGGCCCGCGGGCCAGCAGCTCGACGCCCCGCATACATCGCAGCAGCGCCTCCCCGAACCCCCACCCGTCGGCGGCCTCGACCCAGCCGCGGAACCCGATTGCGGTGGTGGCGATCACGATGTCGGGCGCGTGGTCGATCAGTTCCTTGGTGGCGGAGAGGAGTTCGCTGTCGTCGGCGAGCGGGACGATGCGCAGTGCGGGGGCGTGCAGGACGGTGGCGCCGCGCCGCTGGAGCAGCGCGCCGAGTTCGTCGGCGCGCCGGGCGGCGGTGACGCCGACGGTGAATCCGGCGAGTGGGGCGTTCTGGCGACCGGCCTGTTGACCGGTCGGAGGGGTCCCGTGCATGGCAGCTGCTTTCGTCCCGCTAGTACCGCGTGATGGATGATCCGGGGTTGAACGAGCCTGCCAACGGCCCGTGACAACCCCGGATCATCACGATGTCGTACGTGTTACACCAGGCTACGACCACCCCTCCGTCAGACCTGCGCGTACGTGAGCTGGGGCTTCTCCTCGGCGTCCGGGGTCCGCCCGGAGTCCGGGGTGGCCGCCGGGCGGCGGAGGTATACGGCCCAGGTGACGCAGAAGCAGGCGGCGTAGAAGACCAGGAAGGCGACGAAGGCACCGGTCCCCGACCCCACGGTCTGGAAGGACTGCCGGAAGGCGAGATTGATCCCGAGCCCGCCGAGCGCCCCGACGGCGCCGATGAGTCCCATGGAGGCTCCGGAGAGCCGCCGCCCGTAAGCCGCGGCGGCCTCCCCCTGGAGCCCCTTCTGCAGGGCCTTGGCCTGGAAGATGCCGGGGATCATCTTGTAGGTCGACCCGTTCCCGAGCCCCGTGAGCACGAAGAGCACGACAAAGGCGGCGACGAAGAGGGCGAGCGACTCCCTCATGGAGGCGATGACGACGACGCCGGTGGCCGCGCCCATCCCGACGAAGTTCCACAGCGTGATGCGGGCCCCGCCGAACCGGTCGGCGAGCCGCCCCCCGACGGGCCGGATCAGCGAACCGAGCAGCGGCCCGATGAAGGTGACCGCGGCGGCCTGCAGCGGCGTACGGCCGAACTGGGTCTGCAGGACGAGCCCGAAGGCGAAGCTGTACCCGATGAAGGACCCGAAGGTCCCCACGTACAGCAGAGCCATGATCCAGGTATGCGCATCCCGCACGGCTTCCTTGGCCGCTCCGGTGTCGTTCTTCACGGTGGCGAGGTTGTCCATGAAGAGGGCGGCGCAGACGGCGGAGACGAAGATGAGGGGAATGTAGATCCCGAGCAGCACACGCGGCCCGCCCCCCGCTCCGATGACCGCGAGCCCGGCGAGCTGGACGACGGGCACGCCGATGTTGCCGCCACCGGCATTGAGCCCGAGGGCCCACCCCTTCTTCCGCAAGGGGAAGAAGGAGTTGATGTTGGTCATGGAGGAAGCGAAATTACCGCCACCGACGCCGGTGAGGAGGGCACACAGCATGAAGGTGGTGTAGGAGGTACCCGGCTCCATCACGGAGAAGGCCGCGACGGTCGGCACGAGCAGCATGCCCGCCGAGATGATCGTCCAGTTGCGTCCGCCGAAGCGGGCGACGGCGAAGGTGTAGGGGACGCGGGCAACGGCCCCGACCAGCGTGGCCATGGACACGAGGAAGAACTTCCCGGCGGGATCGATCCCGTACTCGGGCCCCATGAAGAGCACCATCACGGACCACAGCGTCCAGATGGAGAACCCGATGTGCTCCGAGAGGATCGAGAACACCAGGTTTTGCCGGGCGACCCGCTCCCCTTCCTCCGCCCAGAACGTCTCGTCTTCCGGGTCCCACCGTTGGATCCACATGCCAGACCTCCGCATCTCCACAGCCGGCGGCTGATGATCCGAAGGTAGGGAGGCCGGGTTTCAGCCTTGTACCACGCGGTGACCGGCGGGGAACTTTGCTCTCACGTGGGGGTGGGGGGGGCGGTGAGGGGCCCTGGCGGAGGGGCGTCGGCTCAGCTCAAGCCTTGTTCACCCACGGGAGTACGTCACTGCCACCGCCCTTGTCCCACTTCAGGGTCACTGCGTCGTCGGCATGGGTGAGGTAGGCCGAGGTGTACTTCGCGTCGTCCCCGGTGCCGAACTTGAGGGCGATGCGGAAGCCGCTGCCGCCCTGCGCCTGCCCGAGTCCCATGCAGAGGCCGTCGTGGATCCCCTCGCTGTCCGGCCCTTCGCAGAGCCCAGCGAAGACCCACTGGCCCCGCCCAGTCCCCAACACCCACCACACGCCATCCGCGGCACAAGCCCCGCCGATGGCGGCCGGAAGGCGCGTATCGTCGAATTAGGTCGTCTGTCGAACCCTCGCGGAGGGTGGTGTGCCCAGTGATCGAGCATCGGATATTGGGTCCGGAGGACGGTGAGCTCCATCAGCCGGAGCAGGCGTGCGGAGACCGATTCCTGATCGACAGCCGTGCGCAGGGCGGTCGCTTCACGCTTGTCGAGCACCGACTGCCGCCAAGGGTTCTCGCGGCCCCGGTGCACAAGCACACCCGCGAGGACGAGTTCAGTTTCATCCTCGAAGGATCGGTCGGTGCGAGGTTCGGTGACGAGGAAGTGGTGGCCAGACCCGGCGACCTCGTGTTCAAGCCGCGCGACGAGTGGCACACGTTCTGGAACGCGGGCGAGACCCCGGCCCGGCTGCTGGAGATCATCTCTCCAGGAGGCCTGGAGGAGCTGTTCCGTTGGATCGACCACAAGGGCGAGGAGTTGATCCCGGAGGCCGTACAGCGGGAGGCAGGGCTCTACGGCTGCTCGACGGACATGGAAGCGACGATGGCGCTGATAGCGCAGCACGGCCTCACCTTCTGAGGGTCCGTCCCTCCCCCCACCTCGAACCACAACAACTTCCCCCCACTGGCGAAGATCTGATTCCCGAGCGGCCACCCAGGCGACGCGGGGCGCTCGTGGCCCCGTCCCGCAGCTCGACACGTCCAGCTGAACACCCACCACGGTTGCGAGTTCGGATCGGACTGCGTCTACATAGCCGCCGCCCCGGACAACACAATCCACCTCCGCGAGAGTGACGACCCAGAAATCACCCTCACGACCACCCCGGGCCGCCTCCACGCCCTAAGACGCACCCTCAAAGCCAACCCGCCCTAACCGGGTTCAGGAGAATCCCGGTGACACGCCACTAAAGCGATGCTCCACCGGGATATTTCTGCAACCGGAACCGCCTCACGGCTCCCGCGCGGGGCGAACTCACCGGTTGATGGACTGAATCTCTTCCACCATGACTTGCTGATCCCCGCCAAACTCGCCAGCCGGGAGACCCCCGCCTTCGCCGGTGGTACTGGTCCAGCTGATCTTCCAAGTAAGAGTCGCCTGGAGGTTGTACGAGCCGTCACCGGAGGACCGCAGGTACTTCACGCCGCACGGCGGCAACGTGTCCGCGGGAGTGCCCTTGGCGCGGGGCGCGCCGATCTTGCCGTCCTCAATGGGGCACGTGCCTGAGGCCGGGTAGGTCTCGGCGTCCTGCGTACCCGGATCAATCGAGAGGGACACGGGCTCAGCGGTCGTGGTCGCGGAAAGCCCCGAGCCCGGGATGCTCGCGGTGACGGAGACCTTCTTGAACTTCGCCTTGTCCAGCCAGACCCAGGTAGGGAGATTGACCTTCGTCGCTCCCTCGGGTGCCATCGTGATTTCGGTGCTGGGCACGGGCAGTTCGTCGTAGGCATACTCGGCGAGGATCTTGGGCGAGACTGCGAGCGGTTCCTTGGGAGTGTCTCCAGTGGGCACCCAGAAGGGCATCTTCGTGCAGGAGTTGGCCTCGGGGTCGTCCTTGCGCTTTTCGTTGATGGCCGCGGCCCAGAACTGCCCCTCACCCTGCTTGTCGAGGTTGTAGTTCTTGTAGGGCTGACCTTCCTTGAAGTACGAGTCAAATACCCCGCCCACGAAGTCGCCGACTCCGAACACCTTCATCTGCCGGATCGCCTTGACGGTTGCCTGGATCTGCTTCGGCGAATACGCGGGCTCGTACCAGCAAGCCGGTGGGTCCCAGTTGCTGTTGGCCGGCGTGAGGGATCCGGTCTTTGCGGTTTCCTGCGCGCCGTTGACGGTCGTCTGGATCTTCGTCTCGACAGTGAGGTTCTCGTCCTGACGGCCGCCCTTGGCTTGCGGAGCAGATACCTGCGTTCCCTTACCACCGGCGGCATAAGCCGTACTTGACACCAAGGCGACGATCAACGCGAGAGGAGGCACGAACCGTCGACTCAGCTTGTGCCGGGTCACGTGCATCGCTTCGCCGCTGCCGTGGTCAACACGCTCGTGGTCTGCCAGACGCCGTCTTCGTTCTTCTCCAGTCGGGTGTTGTAGAAGCCGTAGTCCTGTTCGGACTCCGGGATCGACCTGTCCACCTTGCCGGTCTTGCGATCCTTGGGGTACGTCTTGCTGGTGTCCTCGCAGTACGTCACCGCGGCGGCGCCATCCTTGAGGAGCGTGACCTCACGGTCGTAATACCGGGTGGTCCCGACGAAGGTCTTGCCCCTCTTGTAGAAGTCCTGAACGTAGTCCGCCGCCGACAGCAACGCATCGCCGGACGAGTAGAACTTCAGCGCTGGATGCGTCTTGGCATCGACCGTGATCGCCTCGTCAAGCGAGGCGATCCGCCGCTCGCTGTCCGCGAGGATCGCGTCCTTCTTCGCGTCGCCCGTCTTGCCGCCCTCGAAGACGTGCTTCACGTCCTTCGGCAGCTTCATCTCCGGCCGGTCGATCCCATCGTCGGATGCTGTCGGCGACGGCGACTCTCTCTTCTCACCGGACTCCGCACCCGCGATCTTGTCGCTCTCCTTGGAGTCGCCATCGCCTCCTCCGCACGCAGCGAGCGAAAGGACTGCGGCAGCAGTGAGGGTGGCCGCTGCGAGCAGGGTGGGTCGGCGATTCACGGTCGCTCCTGATGAGACGAGGGTTTTCTGGAGTGAACCAAGCTATCCATGAGTGAAGGGCGACGTCACGTCGAGATTCGCGCCCGGGAGGGACATAGGCGGGCATAGCATCCGCAGGGCACTGCCGTTTGCCGATACCGATCGCTCAGCGCAGTTTGATGATCACTACCAGGCGCGGCCTTCGACAGCCCTCCACCCTTTGGTTCAGCGAAGCCAACGGGACTCCTGACGACGGGACGGCAGCCGTCAACGCAGCGAGCGATCACACACCCTGAGGTGCAGGCGACCCCGAGGGGCCCCGCACTCACCCCAAATGCGTATCCCCCAGCGAAACCAACAACCTCCGCAACGCCCCGTCCAGCGCCCGCCGGTCCTCCGCCGAGAGCGCCGCCAGCATCCGCTCCTCGTTCGACACGTGGTCCACCACCGCGCGGTCGACCAACTCACGACCCGCCTCCGTCAGGCGGACCCGGATCGCGCGGCGGTCCGCGGGGTCCGGGTGGCGTTCGATCAGGCCCTTGCGTTCCAGTTTGTCGAGGCGGTTGGTGATGGCACCCGACGTCACCATCGCGGTCTTCAGGAGGCCGCCCGCGGTCAGTTCGTGCGGGGCGCCGACGCGGCGCAGCGTGGCGAGGACGTCGAACTCCGCGAACTCCAGGCCGTACTCGACGAAGACTCTCTTCATGCCCTTGCTCAGCAGGTGGTCGGCGCGTTTGATGCGGCCCACCAGGGCCATCGCGTCCAGATGGGCGAGGTCCAGATCCGGCCGCTCGCGCCGCCACTGGGCCCGCAACTCGTCGATGGCGTCGGCGTTCATGTCGGCGTGGGCGTCCGCGGACACCTCGGGCCCAGCCCCGGACTCGCTCATGTACGTGCTCCCTTCGGTCGGACCCTGCGACGACGCCGCACCTACATCTCTCAACGTTCAGATACTTGACGTTCGCAGACCCCGGGTCCATATTTATCTCAACGTTGAGAATAACAGCGTTGAGGGGAACAGAGGGGGAGCATCATGTCGACCATCAGCCCGAGCACGACCGCGGCACGCACGACACCCACGAGCACGGTGTCCACGGCACCCACGAGCGACAGCCCGACCGCCCGGCGCCGACCCGGCCGGGGGCCCCGCACCTACGCTCTAGCCGCCGCGGGCCTCGCGGCCATCGGCCCGGCCACCTGGGGCACCACGTACGTCACGACGACCGAACTCCTCCCTGCCGACCGCCCGTTGCTCGCCGCGGCCCTGCGCGCGCTGCCCGCCGGTCTCATCCTCCTCGCGATCACCCGGCGGCTGCCGAGGGGCGACTGGTGGTGGAAGGCGGCCGTGCTGGGGCTGCTGAACTTCGGGGCGTTCTTCCCGCTCCTCTTCTTCGGCGCGTACCACCTGCCCGGAGGCGTCGCGTCGACCGTCAGCGCGGTCATGCCGCTCCTGGTGGCGGGCTTCGGCATCGGCGTGCTGAAGGTGCGCCCGACCGCTCGTACGCTCGTCGCGGGACTCGTGGGCGTCGCGGGTGTCGCCCTGCTGGTCCTGCGCGGCAGCGCGACGGTGGACCCGGCGGGCATCGCCGCGATGCTGGCGGCGACGACTCTGATGGCCCTCGCGGTGGTGCTCAGCAAGCGCTGGGGCCGCCCCGAAGGGGTCTCGCTCCTCACCCTCACCGGCTGGCAACTGACGGCGGGCGGCCTGGTCCTGGCCCCCATCGCCCTGACGGCGGAGGGCCTGCCGGACCAGCTCACGGGCAGCAACATCGCCGGGTACGTCTACCTCGGCGTGATCGGCACGGCCATCGCGTACGCCCTGTGGTTCCGCGGCATCGAACGCCTCCCGGCCTCGTCCGTCTCCTTCCTCGGCCTCACCAACCCGGTGGTGGCCACCCTCGCCGGCCTCCTGCTCCTCGGCCAGACGCTGACGGTCTGGCAGGTGGGCGGCCTGGTCCTGGTACTGGGGAGCGTGCTGCTGGGGCAGAGCGGAGGCCGCGGGGCGCGGGCACGGGCGCGCGACGAGCAGGCGCCGGCAGCCACCAAGTGACTCCACCAAGCGGCTGAACCCAGATCAAGCACCCCAAGGAGCCGAACCAACATGAGCACGCACACGCACACGAGCCTGCACATCACCGTCTTCGGAGCGGCAGGAAACGTAGGCAGCCGGGTCGTCACGGAGGCGTTGTCCCGCGGCCACGAGGTGACCGCGGTGGTCCGCGACCCGGCAAGGTACGCCGAACTGCACCCCGGCGCCACGCACCGCACGGGCGACGCGGGAGTCCCTCACGACGTGGCGGAGTTGAGTGCGGGCCAAGACCTCGTGATCAACGCCACGAGACCCGCACCGGGCCGCGAACACGAGCACGCCGCCATCACCAAGTCGCTCCTGGAGGGCCTGTCCGGCACTGGCGTGCGGCTGCTGATAGTCGGCGGCGCGGGCAGCCTGACGGTCCCCGGCACGCGCGGGGTGCCGGCCATCGACGACCCGAGGTACGTCCCCACGGCGTGGCGGCACATAGCTCAGGCGTCCAACGACCAGTACGAGGCGGTCCGCACGGCGGACACGGACGTCGACTGGACGTACCTGAGTCCGTCGGCCGTCCTTGAGCCGGGCACCCGTACGGGCACGTTCCGCCTGGGCACGGACGAGCTCCTGGTGGACGCGGCGGGCAATTCGTCGCTCTCCATGGAGGACTTGGCGATCGCGCTCCTGGACGAGGCGGAAAACCCGAAACACAGTCGGGCCCGGTTCACGGCCGGCTACTGAAAGGTGAGGCGCCGCCCCGCGCCGACAGAGCCCGTCACCCGCCAAGGATCAGAACTCCCGCGCCGGACAGCGAGTCGGCGATCTCCCGGGCGTCGGCCGAGCGGACCTCGATGGCCTCGCCCGAGCGGAGAAACAGGTCGACGGTCGGGTCGAGCCAGGCCGCCGCGTTCTCGATGAACGCCGTACCGACAAGGTCCGCGAGGGGCAGGTCGAGCGAGCTGCCGTCAGCACCACGAAGGTGCAGGGCCTCGGCCCCGACCACCAGAGCGCCGGCGCGCGGAGGCGCGAAGTCCCAGCGTGCGACGCCGTCGGCGCCGCACGGCGGACCTTCGGCCGCGGTCAACTCGCCGAGCCCGTAGCGGATGGGATGGACCACGGCAGCCCGCGCGCCGGAGGGGTCCCCGAGAAACGCGCCTTCCGCATCTTCCACGGCTTCCGCGACCACGAGGTCGAGTTCAGTACGTTCCCGGCGGCGCTTGATCAGGGTGAGCGGCAAGCCGACGACCGCAACGGCGAGGGCGATGAGGGCGGCTACCGCCAGCCCGAGCGCGTTCCTCGGTCGGGCGATTGCGTAGATCACCGCGATGATGACGACGGGTGCGATCAGCGCGACGTAACGCAGCACCGGATGGGCCGCCCCGGGGCGGACTTCTGGCACGGAGGTCAGAAGATCTCGGTGCCGATGTCGTCTCCGTGCACGACCGCGAATGGCGTTCTCGCGCGAGGCCCAGCGGTAACGACCGACGTACTTCCTCGTCGTGGCCCCGGCGAAGAGGGCCACCGTCACCAGACCGGGCAGCATCGCGAACGGTCTCGTACCGGAGGAGTCCGCGAGGACGAGCAAGGCCATGAGGACGGCCAGGACAAGGACGATCGACGCGCCGTGGAACCGGGAGTGCGGGCCTTGCGTGCCGTAGGCGGCGGGAAATTCCGACTCGTGCCTTCTGTCCACTGCCGCCCACTCACGCAGCAACTGCCGACGTCTGACGGATCGCGCGTGCTGGGAGCGCAGGACCAACGCTGCGGGGGCGCCGAGGAACGCGAACAGGAGCGCGCTCATCACCGCCGTCACAGCGATCTCGGTGCCGTCGCTCGTGTCGGAGGCAAGAGTCTGGACCGTCACCGGCGCCAAGACGCCCACTGTGAAGGTGATGGCCAGCGCGCAGAGCAGGAAGACTGCCCCACGCGCCCTGGACAGATCCTCACCGATCAGGGTGCGGAGCGCTTGCCGCTGGGCCCGTAGAAGATCGGCTCGGTGGGGCCGCTCCTCGGGAGGGCCCGGCGGCTCGGGAAGCGATGCGGCGGCGCGCAGACTTACTCCTTGGTCGCGAGTGGGTTGTCGAAGCTGACCAGTTGAGCCATCTGATCGAGGATGGCACGGTACTGCTCCCGGTGGGTGACCTCGGCTGTCGTCAGCGTCAGGACGGCCAGCCGCTTGCCCTCCGGGTGTGGGATGTGGGCGTGGATCTGGAGGAGGGACTGCCGGGCGAGGCCGCTGTCGGCGGAGGGCGTGCGTACGGTTTCGCTGATGCTGGCCGGGCCGGACGGCAGGTCGAGGTACTCGATACGGGTGTGCTGCCCGGCGGGAGCCACGGCGCGGGCGGCTGTGACGGAGGGCGGCGCCACGGCCGTGTCCCGCCAGGAGAGGGTGAAGAAGGAGCGCAACGGCCGTCCACGGCCGACAGCACCTGACTCCGCCACGTCGTCGCGATGCAGGCCGATCGAGCAGTGGACCGTGCCGGCTTCACAGAGCGCCGCCAACATCCGCTGCCCTGCGGCAAGCTGAGCGACGAAGGGCTCGCGGGACGCGTCATCCGGGGCCGCGTCCAGCACTGGGCCCAGAGCCGCCCGCAACCCGTCGGAGCCGGGAGTGGAAGGCAGGTTCAGCAGGGCCGCCAACGGGACCGCCGTAAAGCCCGCGGGTTCGGCGAACCAGATGTCGGCGTCGGGGTCCTCGGCTGACTCGTCGAGCGCGATGCGGGGCCCGGCGGTCAACGCGCCCTGTCCGATCCGGGCTCGGGGACCCGCGCCCCTGCTCTACGGGCCCGTTCGAGCGCGGCGGGGCCGGCGCCCCACCCGACCGGGGCAGCCTTCCAACTGGGCCGGGCCGGACGCTGGTAGAGGAAGTGCAACCGCCTCGGCGCGGTGCCTCCTCGGCCGGGCGCCGCGATGACGGCGTAGAAGCGAGGGTCACCGGCGAACCACAGGGGTTCGATCTGAGCCTTCAACTCAGGCTTCGTCTTGGTGGTCCCGAAGCGCCTCATCCACCACAGGGTGCGCATGTTTGCCATGAACAGCAGCGGAATCCGCTTCCCGGGCTTCTCGGGATCGGGCAGCTCGTACCACATCTCGTCCTCTTGCGCCTCGGGGTGCTTGTTCCGCCCCCGAGGTACGTCGGTGAGGTGCTGCCAGGGGTACTGGGCGAGGACGCGCTGCATGTTGAGAGACCAGGGGAAGTAGCCGAGTTGGAGGACGGCGCGGAAGGTGGCGTAGAGCATGGGAGGGAGGAAGAGCAGGAAATAGCCTGGTGTCAGGAACACCACCGGAACAGCCAAGCAACCAAACCAGACCACGACCCAGCCGATCAGACGCATAACGATCAGGATCATGTGCCAGATCCACGCGTTACGCGTCGGCCGGTGGTCCCAGGCGGTCGGGGGATCGGTGGGATGCATAGCAAGTAGCCCTCTCCACATGAGTTCAGCGAAATACATGGCGGGCGAGGTCAATGACGCTGCCCCCGTCGACACCAAGTCGCGTACCGTCAATACCCGCCACGGCGCCATCCTTGATTCCGTCGTCGTCAGCGTCCACGACTTTCATGGCCAGCCCGAATACAGCGGTGCCCACACCAACGGAAGCTGAAGTAACCTCCACGGTCCTGGCGATCGGTTCAGCTCGCGCGCCCCGAATGGTGAGACCCAGCAGGAAGTTGTTCAATCCGGAGATGTTTCTCGCGTGCTCCATGGTGGATGCTCCGGCATCGGCCAGTCGGTTGCCCAGCGTGAGGGCCTCCCCCGCCCGACCGGCACCCCGCAGGGCCGCCGCACCGCCCTTCCACGCCGCACCAATACCCGGGACGGCGCCAAGTGCGTCCCCGCCCAGCGTTACTACGTTGCTCCAGAAGTCCGTATCGCACTCGCCCTTTGTCATGCCGTCTTTCAGGGACGCCCACACGGTGGGGTCCTGTGTGACCCTCAACGCCAACGCCGTCCCACTCAACGCCGCCGCAGCCAGCAACAGCACCGCGGCCGCCGTCCCACCCGTCAGCACGAAGAGCGCCGCAAGCCCCACGATGGCGGACAAGGTGCTCAGGATGTCGGGCAGGTTTTCCTTGACCCAGTCCATGCTCGTGTCGAACCAGCCCGGTTCCTGCGGCGCCAGCTTGTGGGTCGCGTCCCGGATCTTGCCCGCCCGGTAGCCGGACCTCTCCTCGTGCTCGTAGGCGAGGTCGCGAGCCCTTCTCAGGATGCGGTCGAGGTCGGCCTGGGCCTCGTCCACCCTTCCGTCGGCGCGCGTCCGGGCCTTGACCGCGTCGTCGTGCCGCGCGCCCTTCTTGTCCAGGTCAGGGTCCTTGACCGCGGTGTCCGCCCGCCCCTGCGCCGCCTCCAGCGCGGCTCGGGCCTCCTTCGCGTCCGCGTTCAGGAGTTTCGCGCGACGCTGGTAGGCGGCGAGCTCCTCATGCCAGCGGTCCAGGTGCTTGGCGGCCTTGCTGACGGAATGCGCCGCGTTCCGCAGGTTCTTCGGCAACGGACCGCCGTCGATCTGTTCTCGGAAGGCGACCGCCGCGTCCCCTTCCCAGTAGCTGCCGTCCATCAGCTTGGTGACGGTGCCATGCGTCTCGTGGAGGACTTTGGCGCAGCTCGTCAGCTTCTTGTGCAGCGCCTTCACGGTGTCACAGTCGCCTGGCACTGGATTGAATCCGAGGTCGGAGTAACCGGCGTCCGGGGTGGCCGGGGAGAATTTGAGGCCCTGCGGCAAAGGCCCGTTCCTGGCAGCGGGTGAACCCGCGAAGCGGTCGTTCTCGACGCCCGGGGTGACTGTCACTTCGCTCCCCCGCCTCCGCCGCTCTTTCCCCTGCCTCTTTCCTTCAGATTCTCCTCGAGCGCCTTGTCGACCTCGCGGTAGGCGTCCTTGCTCTTGTCGATGATCTTCGCCAAGTCCTCGGCCTGCTCCCCGAGTTGCTCCGTGCCGTACTTCCAGTCGTCCTGGAATTCCTCACAGGCCCAGTCGAGGTCATCCGTCCCGAGGCCCACCGTGGTCGCGCTTCCCAGCGCCTTGCGCATGCTCCTGAGGGAATCCTTCGATCTGTTGAGCAGCTTCATGAAGTGTTCGAGTTCATCGCCGTCGACCGTCAGGCGATCCGCCATGCACAACCTCCTCCGCGACCCGCCGGGGCCACCGCCCACGGCGACCGCCCACGCGACCATCCGAGGAAGCTATCCGGGAGCCGTGGGTGATGCCGGCAGCATGGTCACCGAGCGTCAGGACATATCCGCCCATTCAAGGGCCGGTATTTCACTCTTAGTCGGTAACTTGCCGAGCCCCCGAGGCCCCCGCCCACGCAAAAGCGGCCGCACATCGCACCGAAGTGCGTGTGCGGCCGCCCTCACGTCAGCCCTTCAGACGTCAGGCCTCTGCCCGAGCCCTCCGCCCCTTCCCCTTCTTCGCGCCGTCCGGCCACAGCCGTGGTTTCCGCTTCGCCGCAATATCCTCCAGCCAACCCACCGCCATCACCATCAGACCGATCAGCGGCCAGACCAGGACCGTCATCCACAGCATGTACGTCGAGTCCAGGGCCGAGCTCCAGCGTTCGTCCTCCATGAGCGGCAGGTCGTACGCCATGTCGATGAGCGGCACCGTGGCCATGATCAGGAGGTTGTGCCAGAGGTAGATCGTCACCGCTCGGTTGTTGGAGAGGGTGATCAGCTTGTCCCAGCGCTTCAGGCGGCCCGGCAGCTCCTGCCACGACGGGGAGTACTGGAAGAGGATGACCACGAAGCCGAAGGACCAGGCCGCCTGGGCCAGCGGGATGTCGTTCAGGTCCCAGCCGTCCGGGCCCAGATGGCCCGAGGCCCACCACAGGCCGAAGGCCATGATCAGGGCCGAGACGGAAACCGCCACGTAGCGCGGGACCCGGGCCAGGACGCCCTCCTGGTGGGCCATGCCGAGGACCCAGCAGCTGCCGTACACCGCGAAGTCCGACACCGCGTTGCCCGTCTCGCCGGGGATCTTGACGATCTCCGTGGCCAGTACCGCCGTCAGGGCCAGCGGGGCGAAGAGCGTGGCCCACGGGACCCTGCGGAACGCCCACAGGAGGAGCGGCGAGGCGATGACGAACCACAGATACGCGCGGATGTACCAGAGCGGGCCCGCGGCCTGCGCCGGCCAGGTGTCCTCCAGGAGGCCGGCCTTGTCCCCGATGTGCCAGGGGAAAGGCGGGGCACCGATCGGGAACACGTAGTTGAGCATGCTGACCAGGCCCCACGTGTCCCCGTGGTCCGGGTCCTTGGTTACGTTCCAGCCGCCGTAGAAGAGGAGGAACAGTGCCACCGCGCTGAAGGCCCACATGGGCGGCAGGAGGCGTCGTATTCGGCCTCTGATCACGCCCCAGGCCGGGCGCTTCAGCGAGCGTGCCATCAGCGCGCCCGCCAGCGCGAACATCACGCCCATGGACGGGAAGAGGATCGTCAGCCAGGCCCAGCCGAACAGGTGGTAGATGACGACACGGACCAGGGCGAGCGAGCGCAGTACGTCGAAGTAGCGGTCCCGACCCGGCTTCTTGGGAGCCGCCGGGGCCGCCGGGTCCGACGGGGCCGACGGAGCCGCCGGGCCCACCGGCGTCACCCCCACGCCGGGAGCCATCTGTCCGGGACCCCCCGGACCGCCGTGCCCCGGCGCGTGATTCCTCAGCCCCGGAGGCGGCGGCACCTGCGGCAGCGGTTGTGTGGGCTGTGGGGGATACGTCATGCGACGGGCCTCCGATCAGGGCTGCCCGTCCGCTGTTGCGGAATAGAGGGCGGAGTTCCAAGGACTCCCGTGCGCCGGAGCTTCTGCCAGCGCAGACGGCCTCCGGTCAGGGCGGTGATCCAGGACTGCAGCAGCACGACGTACATCAGCTGCCGGTAGAGGATCTGCTGGAGGGGCAGCGAGATCAGATGGGTCATGCGTTCACGGTCGAGCCGGAAGGCGTACGCCGCGCACACCGCCTGGACGGCGAGCACGCCGAGCCACGCGATGATCGTCTTCTGGGTGGGGCCGAAGACCAGGCCGTAGAGCAGAAACACGTCGATCAACGGCGCGAGCAGCGGGGCCAGGACCATGAAGAGCGACACCAGCGGCATGCCCACGCGGCCGAAGCGGCCCGACGGGCCCGACTCGATCACCGAGCGGCGGTGCTTCCAGATCGCCTGCATCGTGCCGTACGACCAGCGGTAGCGCTGCGACCACAGCTGCTGCACCGTCTCCGGCGCCTCGGTCCACGCGCGCGCCTTCTCCGCGTACACGACCCGCCAGCCGTCGCGGTGCATCGCCATCGTGATGTCGGTGTCCTCGGCGAGCGTGTCGTCGCTCATGCCGCCGACCCGTTCGAGCGCCGAGCGCCGGAAGGCTCCCACGGCGCCCGGGATGGTCGGCATGCAGCCGAGCATGTCGTACATCCGGCGGTCGAGGTTGAAGCCCATCACGTACTCGATGTGCTGCCAGGCACCGATCAGCGAGTCCCTGTTGCCGACCTTCGCGTTGCCCGCGACGGCGCCCACGCGCGGGTCGCCGAACGGCTGCACCAGCTCGCGCACGGTCGACTGCTCGAAGACCGTGTCGCCGTCCATCATCACGATGAGGTCGTGTCGGGCGTTGGCTATGCCGCGGTTGAGGGCGGCCGGCTTGCCCGCGTTCTGCTGGCGTACGACGCGTACGTTCGGCAGGCGCAGGCCCTCGACGATCAGTGCGGTGCCGTCCGAGGAGCCGTCGTCGATGACGATGATCTCGATGGGGTGGTCGCTCGTCATGAGGGAGCGGACCGTCGCCTCGATGCACTTCGCCTCGTTGTAGGCGGGCACGAGGACCGACACCGGTTCGGTGATGTCGGGGCCCCAGCGGAAGCCCTTCTTGCGCACCTTGCGCGCGTGCACCGCGGAGAGCAGCAGCATCATGCCGAAGCGGAGCATGACCAGCGAGCCGACGATGGCCAGGGCCACGACGAGTACGCCGGTGATCTTCTCCGAGGCTCCGACCAGGAAGACCCAGGCCTTGCCCTTCCACAGGTCGAGGCCGGTGACCGGCGCGTGCGCGCTGGGGGCGTCCAGGGCCTCGGTGAGGTTGGTGAACCGGTAGCCCTTGTCCTGGAGATCGGGCAGGAAGGTGTCGAGCGCGGCCACCGTCTGCGAGCGGTCGCCTCCGGAGTCGTGCATCAGGACGATGGCGCCGTTGCCGTTCTTGGGCGTGGCGCGGCGGATGATCTCGGAGACGCCGGGGCGCTTCCAGTCCTCGCTGTCGGTGTTGTTGACGACGGTGAGGTAGCCGCGGCTGCCTATGTACTTCGTCACGGGCCAGGACTTGTTGTCCATGGCGTCGGAGAACGAGGAGTACGGCGGGCGGAAGAGGGAGGTGCGGACGCCCGCGGCGCCCGCGAGGGCGAGCTGGTTCTGCGAGAGCTCCCAGTCGATGCGGCTCTTGGACTGGTACGACAGGTCGGGGTGGTTGAACGTGTGCAGGCCGACCTCGTGGCCCTCGTCCACCATCCGCTCGACGAGGTCGGGATAGCGCGAGGCCATCGTGCCGGTGACGAAGAAGACGCCGTGCGCGTCGTGCTTCTTCAGCACGTCCAGGACCTTGGGGGTCCACTCCGGGTCCGGTCCGTCGTCGAACGTCAGCACGAGGCGGTGATGGGGGACGCTCAGCGTCTCCTCGTGGCCGCCGCGGGTGTCGATGACCGGGCCGCCGTCCTCGAGGACCTTCTTCGGGACCTTGTCGGTGGCCGCGGGCGGCTGTACGCGGTGGTCGGCGAGGATCTCGCTGTGGGTGTAGCCGCGCAGCATGAGCATCGCCATCAGGGCGACCAGGAGGAGCAGCGGCAGGAGATAGCGGAGCGGGACCCTGCGCCGCTTGGCGCCGCGGGCCGGCTGCGCGCGGCGCCGGCCGCCGCCGCCCCCGCGGGGCTGGGCGTGGCCGCCCCGGGGCTGGGCGTGACTGTGCCGGGAGCCGGCTGACCGGCCCCTTTTGGTGCGGGTGTTCATAGCTGTGCGCCCTCCGAGGGCTGCTGGCCGGCGCCTCGCGGGGACAGATGACCGATCGCCTGGGCGCGCTGCGGGGACTGCTGATCGGCGGCTTGCTGCACCGCGGGGACTTCGCCGCCGCCTCCGGACGCGCCGGGCGGGGTCTCGGTCGACGGGTCCGGATCCGGCGTCGTGGGGTCGTCGGTCGGGTCCGGGTCCGGGTCCGGCTTCGTGGGGTCGTCGCTCGGGTCGGGGTCCCCGCCGTCGTCCGTGGGATCGGGGTCGGGCTTGCCGCCGCCCGTGGGGTCGGGGTCGGGCTTGCCGCCGCCCGGCTTCGTCTTGCCGTCGTCCGGCGCGGACGGATCGTCCGCGTCCTCGTCGCCGGTCGCGGGAGCGGTGCTGCCGCTCTCCGACGCGCCGGGCGACGGGGTGTCGCCGGGCGAGGCCGAAGGGTCGAGGGAGTCGGCCGGGCGGTCGGGTGTGTCCACCTTGCTCGCCGGCTTCTCGTCCTTGGATTCGATCGGGAGCCAGGGCGCGCTGGAGTTGCCCGAGAACAGGGTGGCCACGATGATCACCGCGTAGACGGCGCAGGCCATGCCGATGAACACGCCTATCCGGCGGTACCTCCGGCTGCGGCGGCCCGTCTCGTCGACGAAGACCGGCCCGTCGGGCCCGTCCTGGTCGCTCTCGGCCGCCAGCTCCGCCAGCTGCCGGCCCACCCCGTCGATCTGAACAGTGACCTCGTTCGGATCATGGGTGTGTTCCGGTAGGGCATCTTCTCGCCAATTCTCCATGCGTACGCACAACCCCCCACATACCTTGACTCGGGCGCGCACGACTCCGGGAACTTGCCGTTCGGACCGAGCCCCCACCCGATCCGAGCGCCCCCCTATCACACCGCGCCCGGACCATGAATGTAGCGCACGGCGGTGACAGTCGTACTAATCCGTCAGTCCAGCCTCATCATGATGAGTGCATCTGTGGCCGGAACCCACCCGTCCTCGGGCCTTCGCAGCCACCCCTCGGCGGCGGCGAGCTCGGCCGCGGCCACGCGCAGCGCGTCGACACCCGGGTGCACGAGCCCCTTTCGCCACACCAGGGACACGGGGGACAGCGGAACGGGGTCGGTCAGGGGCCGCAGGACGGACTCGGGCATGGTGGGGAAATCCACAGCGGTGAGGACGGGGGTGCGATTCTTCGCCATGATCCTTCCGAACTCCTCGGGGCCCACCGCCAGGGGCGCGGGCGCCGCCACCTCGATCCCGCGTCCCTCGAAAAGGCGATGCGCCAGATCGGTCCACTCCAGCGTCCGGGGGTTTCCGGCACCCGCGTACACGCTCTCCCCCGCGAGCGCACCGAGCGGCACCGCGTCGAATTCGGCCAGTGGGTGACCGAGCGGCAGCAGCACCGCCATCGGCTCGTACCGCACGGGCTGCTGCGAGAGCCGCGCCCGCAGCGCCGGTTCCAGCCCCGCGTACCGCCCGAAGGAGACGTCGAGCCGCCCGGCGAGGATCTCGGCCGCGGCCCCGGTGAGCCCGCTCTCGAAGCGGGCCATCAGCTCGCAGTCCGGGGCGAGCTCGCGGGCCCGCTCCAGGACGCGCCCGGAGATGAGACCCGGGCTGTTCAGGTCCACGAGCAGCGGGCGGGCCGCGCCCCGGGCCCCCGGGCCCCGCGCGAAGGCCGCCGTCAGGTCGTCCTGCGCCTCGATGACCCGACGGGCGTACGGCAGCAGCCGCTCCCCCTCGGCGGTCAGCGTGACCTGCCGTGTCGTCCGCACGAAGAGATCGGCCCCCAACTCACGCTCCAGGCGCCGCACATCACGGCTCAGCGCCTGCTGGGCCACGTACAGCCCGGCGGCAGCCCGGGTGAAGTGCAGCTCTTCGGAGACGGCCAGGAAGGCGCGCAGGAGGCGGGGCTCCACGTCGCGGGGCAGAGCACCCTCGGGGCCACGGGGTATGCGGGGTTCTGGTGGGCGGGGTTCTGCTGTCACCCGCGGGAACCTACAACAGCGGGAACTCGCGACCAGCGGAACTCACAACAGGAGTGCGTGAGTCGGGCCCCAGAAGGTGTTGGACCTCACACCCGCGCCCCGGTGAGGGTGATCCCATGCCGCCCGCCGAACCCCACGCACCCCGCCGCCGCAATCCTTACGCCCGTCTCTTCGAGATACCCGGAGCCACCGCCTTCACCATCGGCAACCTCATCGCCCGCCTTCCCATGGGCATGTTCAGCGTGAGCGCCGTCATCATGATCGCCGGGACCCGCGGCTCGTACGCGCTCGCCGGCGCCGTCACCGCGACGGGCCTCGCCGCGACCGCCGTCGTGGCCCCCTGGACGGCGCGCTTCGTCGACCGGTACGGCCAGGCGCGGATCGCCGTCCCGGCCACCGCGATCGCCGCGCTCGGCTCGCTCGCGCTGCTGCTGTGCGTGCACTACGGAGCGCCCGACTGGACCCTGTTCGCCGCGTACGCCGCGACGGCCACCACGCCCAACACGGGCGGCATGTCACGGGCCCGCTGGGCCCACCTCCTCAAGGACGACGAACGGGCCGTGCACACCGCCAACTCCTTCGAGCAGGCAGCGGACGAGCTGTGCTTCATGCTCGGCCCCGTTCTCGCGGCCTTCCTGTGCGGTGCGTTCTTCCCGGAGGCGGGCACCCTCATCGGGGTGGTGCTGCTCCTGACCGGCGTCCTGCTCTTCGCCGCCCAGCGCTCGACGGAACCGCCGCCCCGGGGACGTACGACCACCAAGGAGAAGTCGCCCTTGCACGCGCGCGGGATGCCCACCCTGCTCGCCGCCTTCCTCGCCACCGGTGCCGTCTTCGGCTCGATGGAGGTCGTGACGATCGCGTACGCCGACGCGGAGGGCCACAAGGCCGCCGCGGGTGCGATCCTCGCGCTCCAGGCCGCGGGCTCCTGCGCGGCGGGCCTCCTCTACGGGACGGTCAAGCCGAGCGGTCCGCCGAACCGCCGCCACATCCTGTGCGCCGTGGCGATGGCGGCCCTCATGACGCTGCCGCTGCTCGCCGCCACGCTCACCGGCTCGCTCCTTGTGCTCGCCGGGGCTCTCCTTGTCGCCGGCATGGCGACCGCCCCGACGATGGTCACCGGCATGTCGCTGATCCAACAGCGCACCCCCGAGGGCCGGTTGAACGAGGGCATGACCCTCGCCGTCACCGGACTCCTCGGGGGCATCGCCTGCGGCTCGGCCTCCGGCGGCTGGGTGGCGGAGCACCTCGGCGCCGCCCAGGGCTACGCGGTCCCGGTCGCCGCCGCGTGCTGCGCGCTGCTGCTCAGCATCGCGCAGGCTTGCGCCACGAGCACTCCAGGTCCCCGCCCGTCCCGGCCCCGCGCTCCGAGCGCGGCCTGACGAGAACGGCCTCGTCCTTGGTCGACTTGGCGAGCGTCACGACGATCGCGTCCTCCAGGGCCTTCACCGAGGAGGGCAGGTAGTTGTTGAGGATGATGCTGAACACCAGCTCACGCCCGCCCGCGTCCTTCACGTACCCCGAAAGAGCGGACGCCCCGGTCAACGACCCGGTCTTCGCTCGTACGTTGAGGGCCGCCGGGGTCCCGCACATCCGTGTCCGCAGGGTGCCGCCGACGAACTTGTCCGGGTCGCAGGCCACCGGAAGCGACTTGTACCAGTCGGCGTACCAGGGCTCGCCCTTCGTCGAGAGCAGCAGCTTGATCAGCTGGTCGGCGGGGACGTTCGTCTTGCGCGAGAGCCCGGAGCCGTCGGCCTGGCGCAGCTTGCCGGGGTCGACGTCGGCCGTCTTCAAGTAGGCGCCGGTCGCCGCAAGTCCGTCCGGCCAGCTGCCGGGCCGCCCGGTCGCCTCGTACCCCATCGTCTTCGTGAGGTTCTCCGCGTGCATGTTGTTGGAGAGCTTCATGAAGGGGATCATCAGCTCGCTGAGCGGCATGGAGTCGTGCGAGGCGAGCCGCCGGGCGCCCTTGGGGGTGGCGAGCCCTGTCTTCGTCGGGCCGCTCACCCGCACCCCGTGCGCCTTCAGCGCGTCCCGGAAGATCGCGGCCGCGTAGCCGGTCGGCTCCCAGACGGCGATCCACTCCTTGGTGGCCGAGCCACCCACGGGCACGGTGCCGGTGACGGTGATCGTGTTGGTGCCGTGCTCACGTTCGATCGTGAGCGTGTCCTCGCCGCCCGCGGGGACGGTCCTGGCGCTGATGTCGACGTCCACGTAGTCCGTCTTCGGGGTGACCGTCACCTTCGGCCGGTCCCCGGCCTTCGCGCCCGGTGTGGCCTCGACGATGACCGTCCCGGTGTCGTAGTCGGTGTCCGGGGCGACGCTCAGCGCGGAGATCTGGGCGGCGTAGTACGCGAATTCGTCGTCGGCGGCCCAGCTGTCGCCGATGCGCTTGTCGTCGAACCGGGTGTCGTCCGCGACCAGGCGTCCCGAGACCCGCCGGACGCCCGAGTCGGCGATCTTCGCTGCGAGTCCGTCGTAGTCCTTGGCGAGCGTCGTCGGGTCGCCGGTGCCGCGCAGATACAGATCACCGGAGAGCTCCCGGCCGCGCTGCCTGCCGTCGGTGAGCACGTCGGTGGTGAAGCGGTGGTCGGGGCCGAGCCGCTCCATGGCCGCGGCCGACGTCAGGAGCTTGGTGTTGGACGCGGGCATCAGGCGCCCGCTGGGCAGGTGTTGGTAGAGCACGTCACCGGAGGCGGCGTCGGCGACGACGACGCTCGCCGCGCCGCCCTCCATCCGGGGATCTCCGAGGATGGTGTCGATGGCTTCGGGCAGGCCGCTGCGGTCGGAGTCCGCCCCGGCCGGCGAGCTGACGGAGAGGGTGGCCGCCGCGACGCCGAGCACGGCGGGCCAGATCCAGTGGCGCATACGGGCGTTGACGCGTCTCACGGGTCTACTCATGACCCAGGAGCATCCCCGACTCCGGCCCCCCGCGACAGCCCCCACTCCGGCCACGTACGCCACGAGTACGGCTCGCCCGAAGGTGCGCGTCAATCCGGCGCGTACGAAGTGCGGCGGCAGCGGGGCAGCAGCAACACGGCGGGGGGCAGGATCGGCCGGGGACACGCCCGCACGCCCGCACGACGACAGACCAGGGCGTCGGGTCGCTCACGGGTCTACCGCGGTCCGCCCGAAGGTGTGCGTCAGTCCGGCGCGTACGAAGTGCGGCGGCAGCGGGGCAGCAGTGACGCCAGGAGCAGCACGGCGGGGGCGGGATCGGCCGGGGTCACGCCCACGCGGCGGCAGACCAGGGCGTCGGGGTCGCCCGGTGACTGCTGGAGCCGGTAGCCGTCGGGGCAGGCGGGGCCGGCGTCGCCCGTCTCGCCCTTGGGACCACGCTCACCGCGCGGCCCTGCGGGACCCGCGGGGCCTTCGGGGCCCGAGGCACCGCCCGCGCCGTCGGTCCCGTTTGCGCCGTCGGCGCCGTTGGAGCCCGGAGGGCCCGCCGCCCCCGCCGGTCCTTCGGGGCCTCGTTCGCCGTTCGCGCCGTCCGTGCCGTCGGCCCCTGCCGGGCCCGGCTCGCCGGACGCTCCCGCCTCGCCGGGCTCTCCTGTCTCGCCCTGGTCGCCTTGTCGGCCGCCGTCCCCCGGCATCCCCTTCTCGCCCTGTTTGCCGTCCTCGCCCTGTGAGCCGGTGGCGCCCGGCGACCCGGGCACCCGCGCCCTGGACAGCAGGTCGTCGACGGCGTCGGCGGGGTCGGGCGCGGCAGGGGTGTCACCGTGCGAGCGGACCTGCGCGCGCAGGGTCCGTACGTCGCGGGCCAGGGTGGACACGGCCTCACCGCGCCGGTCCGCCTCGGTGGCGAGCTGGTCGGCACGACGGTCACCCGCGTCGATGCGGGCCCAGAGCAGCGCCGCGACCCCGCACAGCGCGACCAGCACACAGACGAGGAATACGCTGCGCCAACGGCGGGCCAGCAGTCGCTCGAGCTGGATCACGGAGTGCCTCCGAGCCGTTGGTTGTCGATGAGCAGCCGGGCGATCTCGCTCTGGTCATGAACGTGCAGAGCGTTTAACTCGGCGAGTTTCGTGTCGCGTTCGGCGACCTGCCGCTCCAGCCGGTCGCGTTCGGTCTGGAGTCTCTCCGTGAGGCTGGAGTAGCCGAGGAGCGCGTTCTCACCGCGCTTGCCGAGATAGGCCACCACTGCCGCGCCGAGAACTCCCAGGCTGGCGACGACGGAGCCTAGAAGAGTGACGGTGGCATCCAAGCGACTGCCTCCTGCACTTGCGTACTCGGCCGGACTTCTGTGCCGCCCGGCCGTTTGGGAACCTGCACTCTGATGCAGTAACGAGTCACATGCCCAGAGGATGTGCCCGGACGGTGCGTGCCCCGCACACGGAAAAAGCCCCCCGGCCACCGGCCGGAGGGCTTTAACCTCACATGGGAATTGTGGAGATGGCGGGAATCGAACCCGCGTCCAACGGTGCAAAAGGAGGGCTTCTCCGAGCGCAGTTCGCTACGATTTTCTCGGCCCCGGAGATCTCGCGAACAAGTCTCCGACGGGCCCAGTCACTGTTTGATTTCCCATCGAATCCCGTGACCGGACTCGATGGTTTAGTTCCCTAGATTATGCCAGGATCCGGGTCGGGAACACCCCCGGGCTGACACCCATTAAGGGTCCTTCACTCACTGCTAATTAAGCAGCGAGGGCGAAGGACTGGGAATCGCTCTTGGAATTGGCGATTATTGGTTGCGACATATGGTTTACGAGATCATTGTCGCTTCCTCGGCTCGCTTCCCCTGCTTCGACATCCGCTGTCGAAACCGATCATCCCCATGTTTTTTTATCAATCCGCGCCCCGGCTGTGCGGGGCAGTGCCCATCGTACGTGACCAACGCCCGACGGGGCCAGCCAATTCCCGCGTGGCCCACCAGGGGCCCACGGGGGCCGGGCGACTAGGCGCTGCGCTGACGCCGTTTGACGTCCGCGACGGCGCGGTTCGTCTCGCGCAGGTCCTGCTTCTCCTTGAGCGTCTGACGCTTGTCGTACTCCTTCTTGCCCTTGGCGAGGGCGATCTCGACCTTGACCCGGCTGTCCTTGAAGTACAGGGCCAGGGGCACGATCGTGTGACCCGTCTCCTGCGACTTCGACTCCAGCTTGTCGATCTCCGCACGGTGCAGCAGGAGCTTGCGCTTCCGCGTGGCCGAGTGGTTGGTCCAGGTGCCCTGCACGTACTCCGGGACGTGGATGTTGTGCAGCCACGCCTCGCCGTTGTCGATGTGCACGAAGCCGTCCACCAGGGAGGCCCTGCCCATCCGCAGCGACTTGACCTCGGTGCCCATCAGCACCAGGCCGCACTCGTACGTGTCCAGGATGTGGTAGTCGTGCCGCGCCTTCTTGTTCTGCGCGACCATCTTCTTGCTGGGGGCCTTCTCGGCGGCCTTCGCGGCCTTGCGCTTTACCTTTTCCTTCGCCATAGTGCGGCCATTTTCGCACTACGAGGGGGGTCCGAGGCCAGTCAATACTGTCTCGGCCCGCGTCTCGGCACCGTCCTCGACCTCCAGGTCCGGTGTGATGCCCCGTCCGTCGACCGCCTGCCCCGAGGGAGTGCGGTAATGCCCGACCGTCAGCTCGGCGACCGAACCGTCGGGCAACCGGCTCGGCATCTGGACCGACCCCTTGCCGAAGGTCTTCGAGCCCACCACCACCGCGCGGCCACGGTCCTGCAGGGCGCCCGTGAGCAATTCGGCCGCGCTCATCGTGCCGCCGTCGACCAGCGCGACCACCGGCCTGCTGGTGTCGCCGCCCCGCTCGGCGTGCAGGGCCTTCTGCCGGCCGCGTACGTCGTACGTCGCCACCAGGCCGCCGTCCACGAGGCCCGAGGCCGCGGTGACCGCCTCCGACACCAGACCCCCGGAGTTGCCCCGCAGGTCCAGCAGGATCCCGGCGCCCTTGGGGGCGTCACGCACCGCTGACCGCACGCGCTCGCCCGCGCCCTTGGTGAAGGCCTCGACCTTGATCATGACGGCACCGCCCGCCAGCTGCGTGACCGTGACGGAGTCCGTGGAGAGGCGGGCCCGGTGCAGCGTCTCGCTCCACGCGCGCGTGCCCCGCTCCAGGCCCAGCTCGACCGGGGTGCCGGCGCGGGCACCGCGCAGCAGGGAGACGACCTCGGTGACGGGACGTCCGGCCACGCGCTTGCCGTCGACGCTGCGGAGCTGGTCGCCCTCGCGGATGCCGGCCTGTTCGGCGGGGCCGCCGCGCTGGACCCGGGAGACCTCGATGCGGCCGTCCTCCGCGCGCCTGGCCCAGAGGCCGACGCCGGTGTACGCGCCGTCGAGGGCCTGCTCGAACTCCTGGTACTCCCCCGGGGAGTAGACCGATCCCCAGCGGTCACCGCTGCGGCTGACGGCTTCCTCCGCGGCCTTCTTGCCGGACTTGCCGTCGGCCATCGCCTCGGCCGCGGCGTCGGCCGCCTCGTCGGCGGTGTCCCCGGACGAGGCGACGGAACGGGCGGACGGGACGGGCGACTTCCGGCCTTCACCGGACGCCTCGCTCCAGGAACCGGTGGCCGCACCGGTGGCGAGCACGCTCGCGAACACCAATGTCAGGGTCGCCCCGCGGCGGATACGGCGGGGCCGGGAGAGCAGTTCACAGAACCGGTCGGGGCCTGACATGCCGGTGAGTCTAGGACAACGAAGGGCGCCGTACGGTCGGTTGAACCGTACAGCGCCCTTCGGAACAGGCGGGTTTTGTCACACCTTCAGATACTTGCGCAACGCGAAGAACGCCGCGAGCGCGGGCATCAGGAGCCCGATGGCGAGCACCAGGGGCAGCTTGGCCAGGACCGCGTCCCACCCGATGAAATCGATCAGAGTCATCTTCTCGGAGAGCGCGAGGCCGTGGTCGATGAGGAAGTACCGGCCCACGAGGAGCATTGCGCAGGCGACACCGCCGCCGAGGAGACCGGCGACGGCCGCCTCCATGATGAACGGCATCTGGATGTAGAAGCTGGACGCGCCGACGAGCCGCATGATCCCGGTTTCACGTCTCCGGCTGAACGCGGAGACACGCACCGTGTTGACGATCAGCATCAGCGCGACGACGAGCATCAGCGCCATCACCGCGAGCGCAGCCCAGTTCAGCCCGTTCAGGAGCTCGAAGAGGTTGTCGAGGTAGCCCTTCTGGTCCTCGACGGACTGCACGCCGTCACGTCCGGAGAAGGCGGTCGTGACGACCTTGTACTTCTCCGGGTCCGTCAGCTTGACGCGGTACGACTCCTGCATCTGGTCCGGCGTGAGCGAGTTGGCCAGCGGGGAGTCGCCGAACTGCTCCTTGTAGTGCTTGTACGCCTCGTCCGCCGTCTCGTGCTGGACCGTGTCCACGACGGGCATCTTCTTCAGGTCGTCGAGGATCTGCTGCCGCTGCTCGTTCGTGGCGGCGCCCGTCGTGCAGTTGGGGTCCTGCTCGGCGTCACCCTTGTTGCACAGGTAGATCGAGACGTTGACCTTGTCGTACCAGTAGCCCTTCATCGTGCTCACCTGGTCGCGCATGAGCAGCGAGCCGCCGAACAGGGCGAGCGAGAGGGCCACGGAGACGATGACCGCGAAGGTCATCGTGAGATTCCGGCGGAGACCGACGCCGATCTCCGACAGGACGAACTGGGCGCGCATGGCTCCCTTTCAGTGGATCAGTGCGGTGGATCAGTACGGATCGTCAGTGCTGGTAGCCGTAGACGCCGCGCGACTGGTCGCGGACGAGACGGCCCTTCTCCAGCTCGATGACCCGCTTGCGCATCTGGTCCACGATCTGCTGGTCGTGGGTCGCCATGACGACGGTCGTGCCGGTCCGGTTGATCCGGTCGAGCAGCTTCATGATGCCGACCGAGGTCTGCGGGTCGAGGTTGCCGGTCGGCTCGTCGGCGATGAGGAGCTTCGGCCGGTTGACGAAGGCTCGCGCGATCGCCACCCGCTGCTGCTCACCACCGGAGAGCTCGCCGGGCATCCGGTCCTCCTTGCCGCCGAGACCGACGAGGTCGAGGACCTGGGGCACGGACTTGCGGATCTCGCCGCGGGACTTGCCGATGACTTCCTGCGCGAAGGCGACGTTCTCGCCGACGGTCTTGTTCGGAAGGAGCCGGAAGTCCTGGAAGACGGTGCCCAACTGGCGCCGCATGTGCGGCACCTTGAAGTTGGAGAGGCGCGCGAGGTCCTTGCCGAGGACGTGCACCTGGCCGTGGCTGGTGCGCTCCTCGCGAAGGACCAGCCGCAGGAAGGTGGACTTTCCGGAGCCGGAGGAGCCCACCAGGAAGACGAACTCGCCCTTCTCGATCTCCAGGGAGACATCCCTGAGGGCGGGCCGGGTCTGCTTGGGGTAGGCCTTGGAGACGTTGTCGAATCGGATCACGGATGCACCACGGGTCGCCGGGGGTAGGTGAGCGTGACCATACGCGAAGCCGGTACGCGAGCGCAGTCAGCGTCCTGAGTTGCGCGAATTGTCGCGGATATACCACGGAACGTAACAGTCTGAAACCGACGAGGACGGGCGGGCCGCGCCGAAATTCGTGGAAGCTGGCACAGTGGTAGGGGGAACGGTTGGGTTCCCTCTAGCGTTGGGCAGGCTGTAACTGTGCGGGAGGAGAAGCGCATGACCCATGACAGGTTGGTGTGCGCGAACTGCGCGGGGCCCGTGAGTGAAGGCCGCTGCCCCGTCTGCCGGGCCAGCCGCGAGCGCCTGCAGCAGGAGGGACCGTTCGGCGGTCTCAGCCCTGCGGCCCTGATAGGGGTGCTCGTCGTGCTGATCGCGGCGGTGGCCCTGCTGGCGCACCAGACCGCTTAGCGCGCCCGAAGGCGCGCGCCGAGACACCAGAAGGGCCCGGAGCTGGCTGCTCCGGGCCCTTCTGTCATGTCACACTCCGCGCACGTTCCCGTACGCGGATGCCGTCGCCCTGGATCAGGCGGCTGCGCCGCGGTTGCCGGCGAAGCGCGGCAGGATGCGGAAGCCGATGCCGCCGGCGATCATCGTCGCGGCGCCGATCAGCAGGAACGTGGTCTCGGCGGCGCCCGTCTCGGCGAGCTCGCCCTTGTCGGCCTTGTCACCCTGCTCGACCGGGGTGGAACCCGTGTCGGTCAGGCTGTCCTTGCCCTTGCCCTGCTCGACGGGGTTGGAGCCGCCGTCGGGGTCGTTGTCGTTGCCACCGGTGCCGTTGCCGCCGCCGGTGCCGTTGCCACCACCGGTGCCGTTGCCGTTACCGGGGTCGCTCGGGCCCTCGGTGGGCGTGCCCGGGTCCGTCGGGTCCTCGGTGGGCTCCGTGGGCTCCTCGGTCGGCTCCGTGGGCTCCTCGGTGGGCTCGGTCGGCTCCGGGTCCTCGGTGGGCTCGGTCGGGTCCGGGTCCTCGGGGATGCCCGTCGGCTCGGTGGGCCCAGTGGTCGGCTCGTCGTCGTCCTCGCCGATGCCGACGTCGACGCCGATGCCGTTCTCGTCGGCGCTGGCGCTGGCGCTCGCGCCGCCGAGGTCGACACCTACGTCGAGGGCCGAGGCGGCACCGGCGGCGGTCAGCGAAGCACCTGCGGCGATCACCGCGCCGGCCGCTATGCGTGCTACGCGGATCCGCGTCTTCTTGGTCATCTGGCTGCTACCCCCAGTAGCTGAATCGTCAGTGAGGCAGCGTCCGGGACTGCGTTCGTCGGGGGCGCTGGATCGGCCCCCACAGATCACACGCGCCCCAGAGATACGCATGCCGCTCGGTAGCCTTTCCAGTTTCCACAGCAACGTCAAGGTCGTTGCGCGCGCGATGTCTGAAATAACAGCAGTTGACCGGCCTACGGAGATGTGACTGTGACGTAAAAGGCAACTGCCGCCTCATGGGCGGCAGTTGCCTTGTCGATAAAGCGGCGCTTACTTCTCCTGCTGCTTGCGCCAGCGAATTCCGGCCTCGAGGAAACCGTCGATCTCGCCGTTGAACACGGACTCGGGGTTGCCCACTTCGCACTCCGTGCGCAGGTCCTTGACCATTTGGTACGGGTGCAGGACGTACGAACGCATTTGGTTGCCCCACGAGTTGCCGCCGTCCCCCTTGAGGGCGTTCATCTTCGCCTGCTCCTCCTGGCGGCGGCGCTCGAGGAGCTTGGCCTGGAGGACGTTCATGGCGCTCGCCTTGTTCTGGATCTGCGAGCGCTCGTTCTGACAGGAGACGACGATGCCGGTGGGGATGTGCGTCAGGCGGACCGCGGAGTCGGTCGTGTTGACGCCCTGGCCGCCGGGGCCCGACGAGCGGTAGACGTCGATGCGGAGCTCGGACTCGTCGATCTCGATGTGGTCGGTCTGCTCGACCACCGGGAGGATCTCGACGCCCGCGAAGGAGGTCTGGCGACGCCCCTGGTTGTCGAAGGGCGAGATGCGGACGAGACGGTGCGTGCCCTGCTCGACCGAGAGCGTGCCGTAGGCGTACGGGACCTGGACGGCGAAGGTGGTCGACTTGATGCCGGCCTCTTCCGCGTACGAGGTTTCGTAGAGCTCCGTCTTGTAGCCGTGGCGCTCGGCCCAGCGGAGGTACATGCGCTGCAGCTTCTCGGCGAAGTCGGAGGCGTCGACGCCGCCGGCCTCCGCGCGGATGGTGACGAGCGCCTCGCGGGCGTCGTACTCGCCGGAGAGGAGGGTGCGGACTTCCATTTCGTCCAGCGCCTTCTTGACGGCCGTGAGCTCGGTCTCGGCCTCGGCCCGGGTGTCCGGGTCGTCCTCCTCCTCTGCCATCTCGAAGAGCACGCTGAGGTCGTCGATACGCCCGCGCAGGGCCTCGGCCTTCCGCACCTCCGCCTGGAGGTGGCTCAGCTTGCTGGTGATCTTCTGTGCCGCTTCCGGGTCGTCCCACAGGGACGGCGCGGCCGCCTGCTCCTCGAGCACGGCGATGTCTGCCCTCAGCTTGTCGAGGTCCAGGACGGCCTCGATCGACTCCATGGTCGAGGAGAGGGACTTGAGCTCTTCGGATACATCGACGACTGCCACGGGTCCAGCCTAACGGCTGAGGGCAAGCGGTCTTCCCTCCCGGCTGCGGGGCCGTGGTTGCCGCCCGGCCGGTGGCGCCGCCTCACCTTGCCCCACCTGGCCCCTGCGGGGCGGCGGGGCCCTCCCCTGTCGCCCCGCGGGACGCCGGCCGACCCGGTGTCGCCCCGTCGGGAGGCTACGGCGCCGAAGGGGCCGAGTTTTTTGTGTCCTGGGGGTTTGCGTCTGCGTCGTCGCCGCTTGTGGCCGCCCAGGTGCCGATGCCCGCGGCCGCCACCAGGACCGCTCCCGCCACGCCGAGCGTGATCCTGCGGCGGCGGGCGGAGGAACGGTGGCGGGCCGAGCCGGGGCGGGCCGCGCCGGATGCCCGGGGGGCGCGGGCCGTGCCTCGGGCGCCCCCGGCGAGCTCGTCGGGGCCCGGGACACGCATGGAGGTGTGGGTGTCGCGGTTCGAGTCGGGGGACGAACCGGGGACGAGAGGGACCGCTCCGCGGCGGGGAGCGCCCGCGGACGGCTCCGGTGCCGGCTCCTCCTCCGCCTCTTCCGGAAGCGGCTCCGTGTCCGGCTCGTCCACGTCCAGCGGCGGCATCCCCGCCACCAGCGACTGCAGCTCGCGCAGCCGCGCCGCGAGCTCCGAGGCGCGCAGCCGGGACGCGGGGGCCTTCGCCAGGCACTGGACCATCAGCTGCCAGAGTTCGTCCGGGATGCCCGGGAGGGGGACGACGGTCTCCGTGACGTGGCGGCGCAGGACCGCCCCGGGGTGGCCGCCCCCGAAGGGGGTGAAGCCCGCGAGGAGCTCGTACAGGACGGTGGCGAGGGCGTAGATGTCGACCGCCGCGCGCGGGGGCAGGCCCTCGATGATCTCCGGGGCGAGGTAGTCCGGCGTACCGATGATCTTTGTCGCGCGGGTCCTGCGCGGGGAGTCGATCAGCTTGGCGACGCCGAAGTCCGTGAGCAGGGCGGGGTGCGAGCCGCCGGGGCCCAGCGGACCCTGCATGTCGAGAAGGACGTTCTCCGGCTTCACGTCACGGTGCACGATCCCCGCCGCGTGTGCCGCGGCGAGGCCGTCCGCCACGTCCGCGACGATCGCCACCGCAGCCTCGGGGGCGAGGCGCCGCTCACGGTCGAGGCGGGTGCGCAGGTCCGTGCCCCGGACGAGGTCCATGACCAGGGCGAGGTCGTTCCCGTCGACCACCAGGTCATGGACGCCCACCACGCGCGCGTGGTCGAGGCTGAGCAGGGCCGTGCGCTCCTGGACGAAGCGGCCGACCAGCTCCTGGTCGGACGCCAGGTCCTCGCGCAGCAGCTTGATGGCGACGGGACCCTCGGGTCCTTCGCCGAGCCACACCGTGCCGGCGCTGCCCCGACCAAGGATCTGGTGGGCGGTGTACCGGCTGCCGATCTTGCGTGCCAAGACTGCTCCTACGGATGCGTGTTGGCGACAAAACTACGCGGCCTCGACGCCAACCTTCACTCCAGGAGCAGAAATCACCCCGCAGGTGTCGACAAATCCCCAGAGTCGGGAGGGGATTCGCCCACCACTGACCGCCGGACGGCTAATTGCCGCCCACTTTCCCCATCCAGCCGGAGACCGTGTCGTACCAGTCCGTCAGCTGTTCCCAGTAGCCCTTCGTCGTGCCGATCCACTCCTGGAGCGGGCTCAGCTCCCAGACGAGCCAGCTCGCCACGAAGAGGATGATGATCGTGAAGAGGCATCCCTTGAGGCAGCCGAGACCCGGGATCTTCATCCGGTTCGGGTTCGAGCCGCGCTGCCTGGGCTCGCGCGGCGGCCGTCCCGCGGGCGGCTGCTGGGGCGGCGGTGCCTGCTGCGGCGGCGGCGCGTACTGCTGACGCTGCTGGGGCTGCTGCTGCGGGGCGTACTGCTGCCCGCGCTGCTGCTGGGGCGCGTACTGCTGGGGGCGCTGTTGCTGCTGCGGCTGCGGCTGCTGCACCTGGCGCTGGGGGCGACGGCGGCGCAGCGGGTCCTGGCTGGGGTCGAGGTACGACTGGACCTGCGTCTGGTCGTTGCGGTCCCGCGCGGCCCGCATCTGGTTCTGCCAGGGGTGCGGGTCGTTCGGGTCGGCGCCCGGCTGGTTCGGCGGCACCGGCGGCATGACGGCCGTCGGGTCGGCGGCGCCGTGGCCGCCGGAGGGGAGCACCGACGTGGGGTCGGCGTCCCCGGAGCCGGTGTTCTGCATGACGCTCGTCGCCGCGTTCGGGTCGTACGAGCCCGCGTTGTGCGGGAGCGCCTGGGTGGGATCGGCGGCTCCGGCCGTCCCCGGCACCATGGCGGGGTCCGGGTCCGGCATCAGCAGGGCGCCCACGCCCTCGGCCGCGGCGATCTGCGCGCTGGACGCGTGCACGCCCACGCCGTCCGCGACGGCCCGCAGGCCGCGCGCGAGGTTCTCGGCGCTGGGGCGGTGGTCGGGGTTCTTGCTGAGGCACCGCTCTATGACCGTCCACAGCGGGTCCGGGACCGTGGAGGGGCGGCGCGGTTCGGCGCTCAGGTGCTGGTGCAGGACCTCCAGGGCCGAGCCGCCGCCGAAGGGCGGACGTCCGGTGACGAGCTCGTACAGGAGGATGCCCGCGCCGTAGATGTCGACCGCGCTGGTCTGCGGGCGGCCCTCGGCGGACTCGGGCGCCACGTACGCGGGCGTGCCGACGAACTCGTGGGTGCGGGTCAGGCCCGGGGAGTCGGCAAGGCGCGCGATGCCGAAGTCGGTGAGCATCGGGTGCATCGCGCCGCCTGCGCTGTCGGCGTCCTGCTTGAGCAGGACGTTCGCGGGCTTCAGGTCCCGGTGCACGACGCCGTCCGCGTGGCTCGCGGCGAGGGCGTCGGCGATCTGGGCGGTCATGAGGGCTGCCGCGACCGGCGTGAACGGGCCGTTCTCGCGGAGGTAGCGGTGCAGGTCGGGGCCCTCCACCAGGTCCATGACGAGGGCCAGGAGCTCGCCCTCGACGACCAGGTCACGGGTCCGCACGATGTTCGGGTGCGTGAGCCTGAGCAGGACGGATCGCTCGCGGAGGAACCGCATCACGATGTCCGCGTCGTTGGCGAGCTCTTCCTTCAGGACCTTGATCGCGACGGTCTCGCCGGGCTGGCCGGGAACGGCCGCCTCGGCACCCGCGGTCTCACGCTGGCGGGCTCGCCAGACGGTGCCCGTGGCGCCGCGCCCGAGCGGCTCCTCGAGCAGGTACTTGCTGCCTACCGGCCGCACGTCATGCTCCCTGCTGATCTGCTGATCTGGCTGGTGTGTCCGGACCCGGCTCCCCGCCGGAAGATGTTCCGACCCACTCTAGTGCCGCCGAACGGGGCACCGGCCGGTCACATTCCATGTCGGACGCCGGGTGATCCGGATAGCTGTTCGGTGGGAAGACGCCCCTTGCGAGCCGTTGGTTGCCGGATGGCGTCGAATTGACCTTCGTCACGAAGGGATGACCGGCGATCGCAACGGTCCAAGCAGGCACTTTTCCGAGCAGAGCCGACCAATCAAGATCACTTACGGGTGGCCGCCGGGCGTGTTGTCAGTGGCAGGTGCGAGGATGCTTCTCTGTTACTGGCCGACGTGGCCGTGTGCGGTGGGGGGAATCACAGCGCGAGTCCCCGTGCCCGGCGGCAAGGGCAGAAGGGACCGCTGACGGCGATGCAGATCCGGCTGACCGTCCTCGGGCCGCGCAGCGGCCAGACCGCCGAGCCCCATGGACGCCTCGCCGCGCCGCGCGGCGCCTGTGACGTGCTGGTCACCGCCCCCGCGGGCACCGCTCTGGCCACCGTCGCCTCCGGTCTCGCCGCCGTCGTCGCGGGCGGCGACGGCCCCGTCGTCCTGTACGCGGAGTCGGAGCGCCTGGACGCCCAGCGCTGCACCCTCGGGGAACCCCCGCTGATAGACGGGGCGGTGCTCTCTTTCGGCTCCCCCGCGGAGCCCGGGCCCGAACTCGCCGGAGTCGCCGCCCAGTTGCACGTGGTCGCGGGCCCGGACGCGGGCGGTGTGCACCTCCTGCACGGCGGCCAGATCCGCGTCGGCCGCTCGGCGGACGCGGACGTCCCGCTGGACGACCCGGACGTCTCGCGGCTGCACTGCGCGGTGACGCTCGCCCCGGACGGCCAGGTCACCGTCACGGACCTGGGGTCCACGAACGGCACGACGGTGGACGGCCACGAGATCACCGACCGCCCGGTGCGCCTGACCCCCGGCTCCCTGCTGCGGCTCGGCGAGTCCGCGCTGCGGTTCACCGCCGGGGACGGCACGGGCGGCGCGCTGCCGACGGCTCCGGACGGCGAGGGCCATGTGCGCGTGCGGGTGGCCGCGAGCGCCGATGCCCCCCACGACGCGCCCCCGGAAGCGGGCCGCGCGCCCGCGGACGGCACCCATCACGCTTACGGCTCCGCGGGCTGGGGCGCCGCGGGCGAGGGCGGCCAGGGCGGGGCCCACGGCACGTTCGGCCAGCCGCCCCTCACCGACGTGCCGCAAGTGCCGCAGCAGGGCGGCGCCCCGGACGCCGAGAGCACCCGCGTCGGCACCCCCTTGCGCGGGACGCCCGTGCCGCGCACGCTCCGCAAGCGGGGCGGCCTCTCGGCCTGGGCCAGGCGGCTGACGGGTGCCCGCGACGACGAACACGGGATCGCCGGCCACGAGGACGACATGTACGGGACGGGGAGCGACGCCCCGTTCCCCGCACCGGCGGCCCCCACCCCGGAGGACCTCGCGGTGGCCGCCGCCGCGCGGACCCCGGAGTCCTGGCCCGACCCCGCGGCCCTGCTGCTCACGGCGCTCGGCCCCGGCCCCCGGCTCTGGGAGCGCGGCCCCGGCCACCCCGAGGCACTCGCGGTCCGGCTCGGCACGGTGGACCGCGCGACCCCGGACGAGCGCGGCCTGCTGCCCGCCGTCCCCGTGACGGTCAGCCTGCGGGAGGCGGGCGCGCTCGGCCTCGCGGGCCCGCGGGAGCGGCTCGCGGGCCTCACCCGTGCCGTCGTCGCCCAGCTCGCCGCGCTGCACTCCCCCGACGCCCTGGAGATCGTGCTGCTCAGCACGGACCGGGCACGGCCCACACCGGAGCGCACCGCCGAGTGGTCCTGGCTCGGCTGGCTCCCGCATCTGCGGCCCACGCACGGCCAGGACTGCCGCCTCCTCCTCGCCTACGACCGCGAGCAGGCGGCCGCACGCACCGGAGAGCTGCTGCGGCGCCTGGACGACCACGAGGCGGACCGGGCGTCCGCCACCGCCGCCGCCACCTCCGCCGCCTCCGTCACCTCCTCCGCCGCCGCCGACAACGACAGCCCCGCCCCGAGCACCCCGGACGCAGGCCCCCGCACCGTCGTCGTGGTGGACGGCGACCCCGGGTCGGCCGGGCTGCGCGAAGCCGTGGTGCGGCTGACGCGGGAAGGGGCCGACGCCGGCATCCATGTCGTCTGCCTGGCGGAGACCCCCGCCGCGTCCCCCGCCTCCCCGGTGACGGCCACGTACGAAGCCGCGTGCTCCGTGTCGCCCGCCTTCCGCGCCTGCGGTGCCGTCGCGCTGCTCAGCGGCGACGTGGCCACCGCGCTGCGGCTGCTGCGGACCGTGGACGGCCGGCCCGCCGGGCACGGCACGGTCGCCGCGGTGGACGCGGTGTCGCAGGCCTGGGCCGAGCGGTTCGCCCGCGCTCTCGCGCCTTTCCGCACGGACGGGACCCAAGGCGACGGGCACGCGCGTGTGTCCGCTCCGCTGCCTCAAATGGCGCGTCTCCTCGACGAGTTGGGCCTCGCACGCGCCACTCCCGCGTCCCTGATGGCGCGGTGGGCCGCGGCCGCCGATGACGCCGAGGCGCTGGGCGGGCGGGCCTGGTCGGTGCTCGGCGCGGGCCCGCGCGGACCCGTGGTCGTGGATCTCGCCACCGAGGGACCGCATGTCCTGGCCGAGGGCCCTTCGGGCAGCGGGCGTACGGAACTGCTGCGTTCCGTCGCCGCCTCGCTGGCCGCGGCCGAGCGCCCGGACCGTCTCGGCATGGTCCTGATCGACGGACGTGACACCACGGGAAGCGGCGGCAGCGGCACGAACGGCGGGAACGTCCGGCTGGTCGAAGGCCTCGCGGTCTGTACGGACCTGCCGCACGTCACGACGCATCTCGCCGCCAACGACCCGGTCCGGATGCGGGAGTTCGCGCAGTCGCTGACCGCCGAGCTGAAGCGGCGTGCCGAGCTTCTGGGGCGGCTCGGGTTCGCCGAGTGGCACGCACAGTCATCTCAGGGCGCCGTGTCCGGCGGGAGCGGTGTCAGCGCCGGGCACGCGGGCGGGGGCGGTGGCGCCGGGGGCGATCTGGATGCTCCGCCGAGTTCCACGATGCGGCTGCGGCCCGTTGCCGCCCGCAAGGGGATCGAGCCGGGGCCGCCGCTGCCCCGGCTCGTCGTGCTCGTCGACGACTTCGACGCGCTGCTCTCGCCCGCTCTCGGGTCCCCGGGGCGGCCTGCCGCGGGTTCCGTCGTGCGGGCGCTCGAAGCGGTGGCCCGGGACGGGGAGCGGCTGGGGGTGCACCTGGTGGCCACCACCGCGCGCAGCGAGCGGATGCCGGAGACGGAGCTGGGGCGGCGGGCGACGCTGCGGATCGTCCTTGACGCCGTCACCCCGGGGCCGGAGGAACCCGCCCCGGGCCGGGGTGAGTTGCGTACGGCCGACGGACGGGTGAGCCCCTTCCAGGCGGGGCGGGTCACGGGACGCATTCCTCGTACGTCCACGGTGCGGCCCACCGTCGTCCCGCTGGAGTGGGAGCGGATGGGTGATCCTCCGGCCCGCCGCCCGGTGCGTGAACTGGGCAACGGACCAACGGACTTGGCGCTCCTGGCCAGCGCGCTGGAGCGGGCCGCCCGCTCCGTCGCGGCGGATCAGGTGCCCTCTCTCCTCTAGTTGCGCACCACCTCTCCGCCGACTCCGCACTTCGCGGGGCATCAGGCCTCATGACGGCACGTCACAACGCCATCACGATCACCTGGTTGACACTGTTTGCGCTCTTGCCGCCCCTCCCCGCCCGGGCGTAGACAGACCGCACGGGACTCGCCATGGCAGAGAAACGGGGCAGTGATGCGCAGCAGTCTTCGAACACGCAGGGCACCGCACCACCGGCGTACCACCGCCAAACTCACCGCGGCCTTCGTCGCGGGCGCGCTCGCGCTCACCGTCACCGCGTGCGGCGGCGACGGTGACGACGACGGGGACAGCGGCGACAAGGGCGGCGGCAAGGAGAGCGCCGCCGCGGTGAAACTGCCCAAGCTGGACGGGCAGACCGTTTCCGTGGCCGCCGTCTGGGGCGGCTCCGAGCGGAAGGTCTTCCTCAAGGTCCTCGACGAGTTCGAGAAGCGGACCGGGGCCGAGGTCACCTTCGTACCGGCGCAGGACCCCATCATCAGCTTCCTGGAGTCGAAGGTCGCGGGCGGCCAGCCGCCGGACGTCGCGATGCTTCCGCAGGTCGGCGCCATCGAGCAGGCCGTGGAGAACAAGTGGGCCAAGCCGGTCGGTCCCGAGGCGCAGAAGCAGCTCGACAAGAACTACGACCAGGGCTGGCAGGACCTCGGGGCCGTCGACGACAAGCAGTACGGCGTGTACTTCAAGGCCGCCAACAAGTCCCTGGTCTGGTACAACACCGAGGTCTTCGACAACGCGGGCGCCAAGGAGGCGAAGACCTGGGACGACTTCATGAAGACGGCCCAGACCGTGTACGACTCCGGGGTGCCGCCGATATCGGTCGCGGGCGCCGACGGCTGGACGCTCACCGACTGGTTCGAGAACATCTACCTCTCGCAGGCGGGTCCGGAGAAGTACGACGACCTCGCCGAGCACGAGATCAAGTGGACGGACCCCTCGGTGAAGGAGGCGCTGACCACGCTCGGTGAGCTCTTCGGCAAGAAGGGCTTCGTCGCGGGCGGCGCGAACGGCGCGCTGCAGACCGAGTTCCCCGCCTCCGTGAAGCAGACGTTCACCGGCGGCGACCAGCCCAAGGCGGGCATGGTCTTCGAGGGCGACATGGTCTCGCTGCCGATCTCGGAGACGAAGGCCAAGGTCGGCACGGACGCCAAGGTGTTCCCGTTCCCGGCGGTCGGCGACGGTGAGTCCCCCGCGGTCGTCGGCGGCGACGCCGCCGTGGCGCTGAAGGACAGCAAGGGCGCCCAGGCGCTGCTGACCTTCCTCGCCTCGCCGGACTCGGCCAAGATCTGGGCGGAGGCGGGCGGCTTCGTCTCGCCGAACAAGAAGCTCGACCTGGCGGCGTACCCGAACGACGTGCAGCGGGGCATCGCCAAGGCGCTGATCGCCGCGGGCGACGACATCCGCTACGACATGTCCGACCAGGCCCCGCAGGCCTTCGGCGGCACGCCCGGCAAGGGCGAGTGGAAGGCGCTCCAGGACTTCCTGAAGAACCCCAAGGACGTCGCGGGCACCCAGAAGGCGCTGGAGACGGCCGCCGCCGCGGCCTACAAGGACTGACACGGTGGCGTCCGCGAACGCCGGGGGCACGCCGAGCGCGGCGCTGCCCCCGGCTCCCAAGCCGCGCAAGAGCGTGACGGGCACGCACAAGGGCGTGGCGGTGCTGTTCCTGGCACCGGCGCTCGTGCTGCTCGGCGCGCTCGTCCTCTACCCCATCGGGTACTCGGTCTTCCGCAGCTTCTTCGACAAGTCGGGCGACTTCACGGCGTTCGGCAACTACAAGACGCTGTTCACGGACGACACCATCCTGACCGCGATCAAGAACAACGCGATCTGGGTGGTCGTCGCCCCGACCCTGGCGACCGGCCTCGGCCTGATCTTCGCCGTGCTCACCGAACGGATCCGCTGGGGCACGGCGTTCAAGCTGGTCATCTTCATGCCGATGGCGATCTCGATGCTCGCGGCCGGCATCATCTTCCGGCTCGTGTACGAGTCGGACCCGGACCGGGGTGTCGCCAACGCCGTGATGGTGGGGGTGCACGACACGTTCGCCGAGTCGTCCGCCTTCCCACAGGCGCACCCCAGTTCGCGGTCACCGCTGAAGTCGGCGAGCGGCGGCGCGTTCATCACGCGTGAGCCGGTCAGCGCGGGCACCCCGGTGGCCCTGCCGCTGACCGGTGTCGCGCCGGACAGCATGCCGGACGGCGCCGAGTCCGCCGCGGCCGCGAAGCCGGACCCCGACAAGGTCACCGGCACGGCCTGGCAGGACTTCACGCGCGGCAAGGGCAGGGGCGAGATCAACGCCCCGGACAAGGCCGAGTTCGGCTATCCCGGGATCAAGATCGAGGCCGTCAAGGACGGCAGGGTGGTGGCATCGGCCGAGGCCGCGGCGGACGGCACCTTCGCGCTGCCCAAGGAGGCGGACGGGTCACAGCTCCGCTTCCCCGCATCGAACTTCCGCGAGCCGTACAACGGCGTGGACTGGCTCGGCCCCTCCCTCATCACGCCCGCGGTGATCGGCTCGTACCTGTGGATCTGGGTGGGCTTCGCGATGGTCCTGATCGCGGCCGGACTCGCCAGCGTGCCGCGTGAACTCCTGGAGGCCGCCCGGGTGGACGGCGCCAACGAGTGGCAGGTGTTCCGCAGGATCACGGTGCCGATCCTCGCGCCGGTGCTCGCGGTGGTGGCGGTCACGCTCATGATCAACGTACTGAAGATCTTCGACCTGATCTTCATCATCGCGCCGAACTCCTCGAAGGACGACGCGAACGTCCTGGCGCTCCAGCTCTACAACTCCGCGTTCCTCGACGAGGATTCGGGCGTGGCGAGCGCCATCGCCGTGCTGCTCTTCCTCCTCGTGATCCCGGTGATGCTCTTCAATGTGCGGCGACTTCGGCGGGAGGCACGGCGATGACCACCCAAGCCGAAGCGGTGAAGGCGAAGCAGTCGCTCGGCGGGCGGATCACCTCCGTCCTGAGCGGCACCGCCGTACGCGTCTTCCTCGTCGTCGTCGCGCTGTTCTGGCTGGTGCCGACGATCGGTCTGCTGCTCGGTTCGCTGCGCACGTCGGCCGACATGGCGGAGAGCGGCTGGTGGAAGGTCTTCAGCACGCCGTCGCAGATGACGCTGGACAACTACACGACCCTTCTCAAGGACGAGACGATCACCGACTCGATCCTGTCCAGCATCATGATCACCGTCCCGGCGACACTGCTCGTCGTGATCATCGGGTCCCTCGCCGGATACGCCTTCGCGTGGATGGAGTTCCCGGGCCGCGACTGGTGGTTCCTCGGTGTGGTCGGGCTGCTCGTGGTGCCCGTGCAGGTGGCGCTGCTTCCGGTGTCGAAGATCTTCGGCGCGATCGGGATCTTCGAGTCGACGATCGGCGTGGTCATCTTCCACGTGGCCTTCGGCCTGCCGTTCGCGATCTTCCTGCTGCGGAACTTCTTCGCGGAGATCCCCCGCGAACTCCTGGAGGCCGCCCGCCTCGACGGAGCCGGTGAACTGCGGCTCTTCTTCCGGGTGGTGATGCCGCTCGGCGCGCCGGCGATCGCCTCGCTCGGCATCTTCCAGTTCCTCTGGGTCTGGAACGACATGCTGATCGCGCTGATCTTCGCCGACTCCAAGAGCCCGCCGATCACGGTCGCGCTCCAGCAACAGGTGCGGTCCTTCGGCGACAACGTGCAGATCCTGGCCCCGGGCGCGTTCATCTCGATGGTGATCCCGCTGGCCGTCTTCTTCGCGTTCCAGCGGCAGTTCGTGTCCGGCGTGATGGCGGGCGCGGTCAAGTAGCCGACCGCAGCGACACAGGCACTTACGTTCGATGAGTGAGGCGGGCCCGGCGCCGGGTCCGCCTCACTCGCGTCCATCCCCCGTATGCCGCATACGACGTAACCCGACCGGACGTCCGGGCGTTTTCGGGCAGTATGCCCGCGTCGACCCATGGATGTGCCTTGCCCCGGTTCAGTGTCATCGTGCCCGTGTACAAGGTGCAGGCCTATCTGCACGCATGCCTCGCATCCGTACTCGAGCAATCGTTCACGGATCTTGAGCTGATCGTGGTCGACGACGCATCCCCCGACGCGTGCGGTGTCCTCATCGACGAATGCGCGGCCCGCGACACCCGGGTGAAAGCCGTCCACCTCAAGGAGAACGTCGGCCTCGGCCGGGCCCGCAACGCCGGCATGGAGCGCGCGAGCGGCGACTACCTCATCTTCCTCGACAGCGACGACACCCTCACCCCGGACTCCCTCCACGCGATCTCCGACCGCATCAAGGAGACGGACGAACCGGACGTCCTGCTCTACGACTACGCGCGCGTCTTCTGGTCGGGCGAGGCCGTGCGCAACCAGTTCGCGAACCTCCTCACGGAGGAGGGCCCGGCCCCGTTCCGGCTCGTCGAACGGCCCGGCCTGCTTCGCCTTCTGATGGTCGCCTGGAACAAGGCCTACCGCCGCGACTTCATCGAACGCGAGGCCCTCGCCTTCCCGCCCGGACTCTACGAGGACACGCCCTGGACCTATCCGGTCCTGATGAGGGCGGACACGATCGCCACCCTCGACCGGGTCTGCGTGCACTACCTGCAGCGCCGCAGGGGCAGCATCCTGCGCACCACGACCCGCAGACACTTCGAGATCTTCGACCAGTACGAGCGGGTCTTCGCGTTCCTCGACGAGCACCCGGAGCTCTCGGCGGCCTGGCGGCCCGTCCTCTTCCGGCGGATGATCGACCACTACTCGACGGTCTTCACCAAGCACGACCGGCTGCCGCGCGGCAGCCGCGCCGCGTTCCTGCGCAAGGCCCGCACCCACTACCGCCGCTACCGCGTCCCCGGTGCCCGCCCCCGCGCCAGCACCCGGGTGCGGCACGGCCTGGTCCGCCTCGGCACGCACCGCACCTACCGGACCCTGTGGACGGCGCTGCGGGTCAGGTCCAGGGCCAAGCGGTACGTGGCGACCACCCGGCGCCGCGCCAAGGGCGCCGTGCTGCAACTGCACTACCGCGTCCAATTGCGCCTGCCGCTGCGCGCCGACCGCGCGGTCTTCTCCTCGTACTGGGGCCGCGGCTACGGCTGCAACCCCGGCGCCCTGGAGGCCGCGCTGCGCGAGCACGCCCCGCATGTCCGCACCGCCTGGATCGCGGACCCGGCCCACCACCACACCCTGCCGACGGCCACCCGCAGGCTGCGCCCCGGCACGGCCGCGTACTGGAGCGCCCTCGCGCGCTCCAAGTACCTCGTCAACAACGTCAACTTCGACCGCAGGCTCGTCAAGCGCCCCGGCCAGATCATGATCCAGACCCAGCACGGCACACCGTTGAAGCTGATGGGCCTCGACCTCCAGGACCGGCCGGCCGCCGCCCGGGACATGGACTTCGGCGCCCTCCTGCGCAACGCCGACAAATGGGACTACGTCCTGTCGTCGAACCGGCACTCCACGCTGGTCTGGGAGCGCGTCTACCCCGCCTCGTTCACCACGCTCGAGTACGGCTACCCGCGCAACGACATCTACCAGCGGGCGAGCTCCGCCGACGTGGCCCGCCTGCGCGAGTCCCTCGGCATCCCGCACGGCGCCGTCGCCATCCTCTACGCGCCCACGCTGCGCGACTACCGCCACTCACAGCTGCGCTCCCTCGACCTGGAGCGGCTGCTGCGGAGCCTCGGACCCCGCTTCGTCGTCCTGACCCGCGCCCACCACTCGTACGGGGAGCCCCTGGCGCCCTCGTCGGACCGCCTGATCGACGTGTCGGACCACCCCAGCGTCGAGTCGCTCTGCCTGGCCTCCGACGCCCTGGTCACGGACTACTCCTCGCTGATGTTCGACTACGCCAACCTCGACCGCCCCGTCGTCCTGCACGCCACCGACTGGGAGGCGTACGAGGCGGCCCGCGGCACCTACTTCGACGTACGCGAGTTCCCGCCCGGCGCGATCGCCCGCAGCGAGGACGAACTCACCGACATCTTCGCCACCGGCCACTGGCGCGGCTCGCGCTCGGCGCAGCTGCGCGCCGCCTTCCGAAACCGCTTCTGCGTGTACGACGACGGGCGGGCCGCTGAACGAGTTGTGAGACATGTGGTGCTCGGTGAGCCAGGGGGTCTACCGTCTGTCGCGCCACTGGCGGACCGGCACCCGGCGCCGGCCGCGGGGGTGGCCGATGAGCCGCTGCCGCGGGCCGACGTCGCCCGGCCCACTCCGCGCTTCTAGCAGCCCTGCCCTTCTCGCCCCTATCCCCGGGACAAGACATGCAGAACGCCTCAGCCACCCCGCCCACGTCCGCGACCACGACCGGCCAGGACTCCGGCCGGCTGCCGCGACCGCGCCGGCTCTCCGATGTGAAGGGCTGGTTCCATCCGGTCGACCAAGTGCTCTTCGACTGGATCCTGAGCCGCCGGCGCGACCCCGAGCAGCGGGGTGACCTGCTGGAGCTCGGCGCGTATCTGGGCAAGAGCGCCATCTTCATGGGCGCGTACCTGCGGCCGGACGAGACCTTCACCGTCTGCGACCTCTTCGACTCGCCCGCCCCCGACGAGGCCAACTCCGCCGAGATGGGCCGCTCGTACGCCACGCTGACGCGCCGCGCCTTCGAGGCCAACTACGGCGCGTTCCACGACGGTCTGCCGCGGATCGTCCAGGAGCCGTCAGCGGGGATCACCGCGCACGTGGAGGCGGACAGCTGCCGCTTCGTGCACATCGACGCCTCGCATCTGTACGAGCACGTCCACGCGGACATCGCCGCCGCCAAGAAGGTCCTCGGGCCGGACGGGATCGTCGTGCTCGACGACTTCCGGGCCGAGCACTGTCCGGGCGTGGCCGCTGCGACCTGGGGCGCGGTGGCGGGCTCGGGGCTCAAACCGCTGTGCATCACGGCCACCAAGTTCTATGGCACGTGGGGGAGTTACGACGCGATCCACGCCGATCTCGCCGCGTTCCTGAAGGGGCGGGACGACATGTGGCACGGCGCCGAGGAGGTCGCGGGCTTCCCGATGATCCGGATCAGCGGCAAGAAGGCGAAGCCTCCCGAGCACCCGGTGTCACGGCACGCGGACGAGGCCGTTCCCGAGCTGCCGGGCAAGGCGCCCGAGCCGGCTGCGGCAGGAGCCGGGGGCCGGGCCAGGGGCCTGCTGTCGTCGCTGCTCGCCCGCTCGGGCCGCTCCTGACGGCGGCTCACCGCTCGAGCAGCTCGAACAGTTCCTCCCAGCGCTCCAGGACCCGTGCCTCGGAGAACCGCTGCACGTTCCTGCGGGCCCGCTCCCCCATCGCGTCCCGCAGCCGCGGGTTGCCGGTGAGGCGCAGCAGGCGGTCGGCGAGTGCCTCGATGTCACCGGCGGGGGCGAGCAGGCCGTCCTCGCCGTGGCGCACGATCTCGCGGACGCCGGGCGCGCAGTCGAAGGCGGCACACGGCACCGCGCTGGCCATCGCCTCCATCAGGGCCAGCGGGAAGCCCTCGCCGCGGGACGACTGCACGAAGAGGGAGCTCTCGGCGAGCACGCCGGGCACATCGCTGGTGCGGCCACGCCACTGGACCGAACCGTCGAGGCCCAGGCGCGTGCACTGCCGCCTGAGGTCGGCCTCGTCCGCTCCGGCGCCGTAGATCCGCAGCGTCCAGTCGGGGCGCTGCGGGGCCACGAGCGCCCAGGTGTCGACGAGCATGTCGACGCCCTTCTGGTCGGCGAGCCTGCCGATGCTGCAGACCACCTTGCCCTCGCGCCGCGAGGGCACTTCGGGGAGGTGGGCCAGGGCGTTGGGCATCGCGCCGACGTTGTGCATGCCGTCGGCGATCCAGTCGTCGGCGTCCTCCTGGGTGAGGGCGAGCCAGCGGTCCACGGACGGGTAGCTGCGCTTGACCGCCTTGTAGCGGTGACAGGCGCGGGTGTAGGCGTACGACTCGTGGCTCATGCCGATGATGCGCAGGCCCGCGGTGTCCGCCTCCCTGATCCACTCCATCGGCCAGACCTGCGTGACGATGGCGACCGCTCCGGGGCGCGCGGCGCGGAAGAGCTCCGAGAGCCGGTCGACGGTGCGGCGCTTGGCGGCGACCCGCGCCGCCTCGCGGCGGCGCGCCACCACGTTGAGGCGGCCGAGGCCGCGCACCGGGCGCGGGGTCTGCGGATGCTCGCGGTAGAGGCTGGTCACGGGGTAGCCGAGGTCGTCCGGGAGCGCCAGTTTCAGCTCGGCCTCGTGGACGCCGATGACGTGCACCCGGTGGCCGTTGCCCTGGAAGAGCCCGGCCATCTGGTGGGCCCACGCGGTGACGCCGCCCAGTTCGTCGACGGTGTTCGCCACGAGGAAGAGATCGCGGCTCTTCGCCGGGGCCACGATCCTCTTGGTCGCGATCGTCGTGGTCATGCCCCGCCCCTCTGCTCCGTGTCCCCTGACTGCTTGCCCGGCCGCTCTGCCGACCGCTCGCCGAAGAGCGCGTCCACCACGTCGGCCGCGGCCCGCCCCCGGTCGTAGGCGCCGAACCGCGCGGCGAACGCGCGACGGGGCCCGGCCCACGCGCCGTCGGCCTGTTTCAGCGTGGCGAGCACGCGCAGCAGTTCGTCCTCCGTCTCCACGACGGGCCCGCCCGCGTCGTCCCGCAGCGCGAAGTAGCTGCCGCGCTCGGCGGTGTACGCGTCGAGGTCCGGCGCGAAGTGCACCATCGGCCGGTCCAGGAGCGCGAAGTCGAACATGATCGACGAGTAGTCGGTGACCAGGACGTCGGCGAGGCAGAGCAGCTCGCTCACGTCGTGGTGCGCCGAGACGTCGATGACGGTGCCCGGCGGGCAGAGGGGCAGGTCGGCCGCCTCCGAGTAGTGGGCGCGCACCAGGAGGACATGAGTGTCACCGAAGCGGTCGGCGAACTTGCGTACATCGAGCGGCAGTTGGACCCTCTTGTTGTCCTTGGGCAGTCCGCGGAACGTCGGCGCGTACAGGACCACCGTCTTGTGGTCGGGGATGCCCAGGCCGGCGGCCACGGACGGCCGGGGGAAGCGGCCCGATGCCTCGTCGCGGACGCGCGCCGCGACCAGGCGGTCGTTGCGCGGGTAGCCGCAGCGCAGCAGCCGGTCCTCGGGGATGCCGTAGGCGCGGGCGAGGGTGTTCACGTCGTGTTCGGAGCGGACCAGGAAGTGGTCGAAGCGGTCGACGGCCTGCCGCAGGCGTTCGCGCTGCGGGGCGTTCTGCGTCTTCAGGCGTGCCTCGTCGAAGCCCATGCGCTTGTACGCGGAACCGTGCCAGGTCTGCAGGTACGTGGTGTGGCGCGGCTTGTCCAGGGCGTGCGGGAAGCCCTGGTTGTCGATCCAGAACTCGGCGCGGCCGAGGGCCCACAGATACCGCCAGGACCAGCGGCGCACCAGGCGGACGGAGTCGGGGTAGCCGTCGGCCGAAGTGGCGTACGCCCAGGTGCAGCGCAGCCGCAGCCCCCGGTCGACGATCTCCTGGTGGACGGCGCGCGGGCTGTCGCCGTAGCACCTGCCCATATGGCTCTCGAAGACGACCGAGCCCTTGCTGACGGGGAGGCGCCGCAGCACCCGCCGGTAGACGCGCAGCTTGACCGCCTTGCCGCTGAGCCCGTCCCACCGCTTGCGCAGGGCGCGCAGCCGCAGGCGCAGTTTGCGCGCGGGCCGGAAGTGGGTGGCGTAGTGCAGTGCCGCGCGCAGCGTGCGGGCGGCACGGTGGCGGGGCATGAGGCGCAGCTCCAGTTGGTTCGCGCCGGTGACGGTGATGCCCTGGCTCTGCCCCACGGTCTCCGGTTCGGCGACGAGTTCCGTGGTCATGTCCTGGCCACCGGCGGCGAGTTGGAGCCGCGGCTCCCATACGCGGTCGCCGATGCCGAGGTCCCGCAGCCGCGCGGTGAGGACCGCCGTGGCCCGCCAGAGGACCGCGCCGCCGTCGTAGTGCACCTCGTCCACGGGTACGCGGAAGCCGCGCCGCCGCGCGCCGTGTGCCCGCACGTCGAGCCAGGCGGTGAGCGGCGGCCGGTCGGGCACCAGGCCGCCGGGCAGCACGACCCGGCCTTCGAGGACTGCCTTGCCCGCTTCGACGTCGCACCTGGTGAGGCGGTTCAGGAGGCGCACCTCCGCCAACCCCTGGTGCTGGTGGCCCAGTTCGGTGACGTCGAGCACCTCCCGTACGCGGGGGTCGTCGAGCCCGTCCGCGCGCCAGTAAACCTTGCCCTCCCGCTCGGTCAGCTCCGAGACGACGGTGCCGGGCCGGGCGAGCGCGTACGCCGCCGCGAGGACGCCGTCGGTGTCGCCGTCCGCGAGCAGCCGCACGCAGACGCGCTCCACGGGGGCGAGGGCGTCCAGGGCGCGCACGTCCGCGCGGCCTTCGAGGTGCGGGGCGATCCCGTCGGCGGCCCGGCGCCGCTCCCCGGCGGTGAGCTGGGGGAACGTACGGGCGCAGGGCAGCACGTGGTCGACGAGGAAGGACCGCTCGCGCCGGTCGGCCAGGTCGAGGCGGCCCAGGCTCACCAGGAGCCCGGCGACGCGTGCGTTGGCGGCGGCGAGCGCCGGGGTCTCGCGGGCGGGGTCCCGCGGTGCGCGGTGGGTGGTGATCAGGTTCGGCACGAGGGTGAGGGCGCGGGCCCCGAGCGCGGCCTCCACGCCGAAGAGGACCTCGCTGTGGTCGAGGTCCTGCGCGTACCGAAGACGCAACCGGTCCAGGACGTCACGGCGGACGCAGAATCCGGTGACCAGCGAGTCCCTCGCGACGAGTTCGGGGGCGTCGGAGAGGTTCTCGATCTTCCGTGTCCTGGCGTGCAGTTGGGGCTGCCAGTCGGGCCCGCGCTCCTTCTTGCCGCTGCCCGTGAGCCGCGTCCAGCGTCCCGCCACCAGGTCGGCCCCGGTGGAGCGCGCGGCGTCGAAGAGGTTCCGGCAGGCGTGCCGCTCCAGGAGCTCGCCCTCGTCGAGCACGATGACGTACCGCCCGCGTGCCGCGTCGAGCCCGAGGTTCCGCGCGGCGGCGACCGGCAGCCCGGCGTCGGCGCGGACCAGGCGCACCCGGTGCGGCTGGTCGGCGGCGAACTCCCGCGCCGCGTCTCGGGCGGGACCGTCCGCGCCGGGGTCGACGACGACCGCCTCGACGTTGCCCATCGTCTGGTCGAGCACGGACCGCACCGACTGCGCCAGCGCCTCGGCGTCGATGCCGGCGACCACGACGCAGCTGACGTCGTGCAGGTCCGGCGTGCTCATGCGCGGCCTCCTTCGAGCAGGGCGTCCGCCACTCCCGCTGCCGCGTTCCCGTCGTCCAGGTCGCAGAAGACCTCGCGGAACCTGTCGTACTTCTCGGCGTACGCGGCGGTGGCCGCCCCCGGGTCGCGCAGCGCGGCGATCACCTCGTCGCTCGTGGCGAGCAGCGGGCCCGGTGCCTGTGCCTCGAAGTCGAAGTAGAAGCCGCGCAGGGTGTCGCGGTAGTGGTCGAGGTCGTGGGTGTGGAAGAGCATCGGGCGCCCGGTCTGCGCGAAGTCGAACATCAGGGACGAGTAGTCCGTCACCAGGACGTCGCTGATCAACAGCAGTTCGCTGACGTCGGGGTGGCGCGTGACGTCGCGGACGAAGTCCGAGCCGGGGACGGTGCCGCCGACGAGGTAGTGCCTGCGGACCAGGAGCACCGCGTCGTCGCCGATCGCGCGCTCGGCGGCGTCGAGGTCGAGCCGCAGGTCGAGGGCGTAGCGTCCTGCCTGCTTGGGCTGGTTCTCGCGCCAGGTGGGCGCGTACAGGACGACGCGTCTGCCCTCGGGGATGCCGAGCCGTTCGCGTACGGAGGCCGCGACCTTCGCGCGGTCGGCGGCGTGCAGCAGGTCGTTGCGCGGGTAGCCGCGTTCCAGGACCTCGCCGGTGTAGCCGAAGGCGCCGCGCAGGAGAGGCGTCGAGAAGCGGTTGGGGGAGACCAGCAGGCTCCACTGGTCGGCGCGTCCCGGCAGGGTCGCCATGTAGGCGCGGTCCGCGGACGCGTGGCCCGCGAGGTCGCGGCCGATGCGCTTGAGCGGGGTGCCGTGCCAGGTCTGCACGACGTACTGTCCCTCGGCGCGCTCGAACCATTCGGGCAGCTGGGTGTTGGTCACGATGTACCGGCAGCGGGCGAGGGCCTCATGCCACTCGGCGCTCCACAGGGCGAGCGGCGTGGCGCTCTCGGGCAGCGCCACCTGCTGGTCGCGGACCACCCACAGGTGCTCAAGCTCCACTCCTCTGGCGACCAGTTCCTCGTGCACGGCGCGGGGCGAGTCCGAGTACTGCCGTCCGTCGAAGCTGCAGTACAGGACGGCGTCGCGCAGGGGTCCGCCGCGCCGGGCCGCGTACTCCTCGCGCAGCCTGCGCTGGCGCGGGCCGCCCCGGTCGGCGACGGGCAGCGCGGAGCCCGCGCGCAGGTGGAGGCCGTCGTGGGCGTGACGCTTCAGGCTGATCTCACGGCCGGATCTGGTGCGCACGAGGGGCAGTTCACGGCCCTTGCCCGGGGCCACGCACACGGCGGTGTACTGCTCGGGGTCGCTCTCGCCCGGGGCGCGCAGGAAAAGGTTCCAGCGTCCTTCGGCGAGCGGCAGGGTGCCTCCGGGTCCTGGCACGGCCTCGGGCCGCAGGGCCGCGGTGAACCGCCCGCCCTCGATCCGCACCGGCACCACGGCCTCGTCGCCGTGGCCTGCGTGCACGAGGACCAGCTCCCCGGTGCGGGTCCGGGCGTCGGGGTGGCTGCCCTCGACGATCAGCTCGTCCTGCCAGGTCACGGTGTCGGCGAGCGGCCGCACGGTCTGGTCGCGCAGCTCCAGGTTCCCCGACGCGTTGGCGAGGACGAGGAGTTCGCGCCCCGGGAGCAGCCCGTACCGCCCGGCCGGCACGTCGGGGCAGGCGGCGAGCGGTGTGCGGTCGCCGCCCTCGCGGATCACCGAGACGCCCCACGGGTCGGCCTCGCGCGGCTCGCCGGTGCGCTCGTCCTCACCGGCGTGGAAGAGGCCGAGCGGCACGTCGGCGCTGAAGTCGCGGCCGTTCACCAGGGCGGGGACGTGGTGTGTCTCCTTGGTGGCCCAGTTCTCCACCCGCAGGGTGTCGACGCTCCCGGACTCCCCCGGCGCGAGGCGCCCGTGCAGCCGGACGGTGCCGCCGCAGCCCTCGTGCGTGACGAGCCGCGCCACCACCCGTTCCGTGCGCAGCCTCAGCCGTCCCTTGCTGAGGGTGACGGCCACCCGCAGGAACTCCTCCAGATACCGCACGGGAAGCCGCGGCGGGCTGCTCGTCCTGACCGGCCCGGTGCGCGGCAGGAGGCCGCTGACCACGCCCATCTCCAGTTTCCAGGTGGTGCTGCGCCGCTTGGTGACGGTCCTGCGGGGGTCGATGACCGTCTCGAACCCCGACCGGTCGTAGCTGTGCAGGCCCTGCCTGGAGCGGTACGTCGCCTCGCGCGCCCGCACCGTGCGCAGCTTCAGCGGCAGGACGCGCCGCCGTCCGGCCCGCAGCCAGGCGACCCTGGCGCGCGCCGCGACACGTCCCGCGGGCAGGTTGGGGATGTAGGCGTAGCCCTTGAGCCGCAGCCTGCCCTGCTCGTCCCAGGCGACGTGCGTGAGCTGCGCGGAGAGCGGCAGATCGGAACGTTCCAGGGCGACGGTCTCGCGCGCGAGACCCCTGATCCCGGGGTACTCGGCGCGGCGCCCGCGCAGGCCGCGGACCCTGAAGGCGTCGGGGTTGGCCTTCTCGTGCGCCATGAAGGTGAGCAGGTCGGTGACCCGGCGGCCGCGGATGAGCTGCCAGCGCACGCGCAGGCCGAGCGGCAGCGCGGCAAGGACCGCGGGGTCGACGGTGTCGGCGAAGGCGTTGGCCTGCTCCATGAAGACGTCGTGATACTCGGAGTCGCCGTGCGGCAGTGCCTCCATGAACAGCCACAGGTCCCCGGACAGGACCGTCGTGTCGTAGCGCCGCTTGGCCTCCGCGAGGACCGCCCCCTGCGGTGTGCCCGCCGCCCCGGCGGCCTTCGACGCGAGGAAGCCGCTGGCCGCGAGGACGGCGGCGGTGCGGTCGCGGACGGCGCGGGGCTTGGCGCGGCGGGTGGTGATGGAGCCGTCGCGGTCGCGCCAGAGGTAGACGGGGTCCTTCAGTACGTCCACGGACTCGGCGAGGAAGTGGGCGGGGACGGTCACCGGGGTGTCCTCGAAGAGGACGCCCTCCGGGAAGGTGAAGGCGTGGCGGTCCCAGAAGTCCCTGCGGAAGACCTTGTTGCAGGCGATGCGGTCGCCGAGCAGCTCCCAGTCGCGGGTGACGTGCGTGCCGCTGCGGTCGCTCCCCATCATCTTGCGGAACATCGGCGACTGCTCGCTCCTGTCGCCGGAGCGCAGCCGGTGGACGTTGCCGGTGACGAAGTCGGAGCCCGACTTCTCCAGTGCCGCCAGCATCCGCTCGTAGGCGTCCCGTGGGACGACGTCGTCGCTGTCGACGAACGTCAGATACGTGCCCCGCGCCTCGCGCACCCCCGCGTTGCGGGCCGCCCCGAGCCCCGCGTTCTCCTGCTCGACGAGACGGAATCTGGCGTCATCGGCGGCGAACTCGCGGGCGATGCGGGGGCTCCCGTCGGTCGACCCGTCGTTGACCATGACGACCTCGAGGTCCGGCATGGTCTGCTCGGCCAGTGACCGCAGACAAGGGGCGAGAAACTCCTCGACGTTGTAGACGGGGACGACGACGGCGAGTCGGGGTGTCATGCGCTGCGCACATTCCTTCCGGAGAGCTGACGGGCACGGCCGCGCGTCCTGCTGAGGGCCACTCGGTTAACAACCACCGCCCTTCCGGGTCACCCGCACAGAGCCATTCGGGTGATCGCGCGAGCGGGCCCGGAACCCGGTGGCCGAGGCCGCCGGGCGCGGGGCCCGCTCGAGTGCCGCCGCCCGGTCAGGGCTTCACGGCGATGCGTCCTTCGTCCATGCGCAGGAGCAGCAGCCGTTCGCCGGTCTTGTCCATGAACTCGTCGACCGCCTGGCGTGAGCCCTGCCAGTAGCCGTAGTCGTCGATGAGCAGGACGCCGCCGCTGACCAACCGTGAGTACAGGTGCTCCAGTTCGTGCTTGGTGGAGGCGTACCAGTCGGTGTCGAGGCGCAGGATCGAGATCTGCTCGGGCGCCTCGCGCGGGACGGTCTCCTCGACCATTCCCTTGACGTAGTGCACGCGCTCCTTGGGGTACGGCACCTTCTCGAAACCCGACCTGACGTCGTCGAGGGAGGCGACCGCCCAGATCGGGCGGTCCTTGCCCTGCAGCTTGAGCAGCTCTTCGGCGGACTTGCCGTCCAGGCGCAGGTCCTCGTCGGTGGGCGGGGTCATGCCCTCGTAGGTGTCGAAGAGGTACAGGTCGCGGTCGGTGACTCCGGCGGCGAGCAGCGCCTTGGCACAGGCCTGCATCGAACCTCCGCGCCACACGCCGCACTCGACGATGCCGCCGGGGATGTCGTGCCGGACCACGTGCCGGGTCGCCAGGATGAAGGCGTTCAGCCGTTCGGGAGAGGTCATCGTGTACGGCTTCACCGCACGGATGATCTCCTTCGCCTCTTCGTCGTAGTCGGCGGGGAGGTTCAGGGCCTTCGGCTTCGGCTTCGGTGCCGGGGCGGGCTTCGGCGCCGGGGCGGCCGCCGCTCGCTGGGCCGGCACCGGCTTGCGTGTCAGCTGATAACCGGTCAGTTGCTTCAGTGCGCCATTCACAGCGCGTCGCCATGCCATGGGAGCGGACAGTACGCGCCAAACATCCCTGATGCCACATTTCGTCAACATGAAGTCATTTGACATCACTTGTAGCCGAAACGGACTGCTCGTCGGTCTCGCGCGGCGCCACCACCTTCGGCCTGCCGCAGTCGGCACGGCCCTCGACGGGCTTGGGCAGCGGGACTCCGTCGACGCCGCCGATCCTGTTCGCCCACCAGTTGGTCGTGCCGCGCACGAAGGCCATGGTGAGGCCCGGGTAGTTCTTGGGGCGCTGGAACACGCCGACGGAGTCACCCCAGTAGGCGTGCTTGGCGTCGATGCTTCCGTAGGCGTGCCGGATGCCGGTCATGGGCGGGAAGTCCGTGTAGGCCTCGCGGAGTTCGAGGCGGGTGTAGGCGGCCAGGGCACGGAAGCCGTCGGGGTAGTAGCGCCAGCAGTCCTGCGCGTCGTGCACGTGACCGCGCGAGGGGGCCGTCACGAAGGCGATGCCCTCCGGCTTAAGGACGCGGGCGATCTCCAGCATCGTCGCCCAGAAGAACGGGATGTGCTCGAACGCCTGCCCGGAGATGACGAAGTCGGCACTGCGGGACTTCACGGGGATGCGGTACGGCTTCGTCATCACCGCGTCGACGTTGCGGCCGTCGAGCACGTCGACGCCCACGTACTCCGTGTCACGCCCTTCGAGCAGGGTCTTGTGGGTGCGAGTCTGCCCGTCGGAGACGCGGGCCCCGAGGTCGACCACCCGGTGGCGCTTGCCCGTGGGCATGTACTGCTCCACACAGAGTTCCATCTGTTCGTACGCGGACTGGTGCACGTCTCCTCCTACACAGGGGCCTGAACCGGGATCTTCTCGGCATCACACGCGTTTACCGTGTACCGACACAGCTCGTCATCCGCGCGGAGTCCGCCGGGCACACCACTTCCTCGCCGGTTCCTCGACGTACGTGTAGAGCGCCCAGGACAGCGCCGTCACGACGACGCCGACGCCGAGGAGCGTGAACACCGCGACGTTCTCCGGCTGCGGGCGGCCCCAGGTGTCGAGGATCAGCCGGTTGAGGGTCTGGTGCAGCAGATAGAAGGCGTACGACCAGAGCCCGAGCAGCACCATCGGGCGCGAGCAGAGCCAGCCGCGGCGGCCGGACAGTTCACGCTGGACGTAGGCGGCGATGAACAGGACGGCGAAGAGCGCCGCGACCGACCGCAGGGCCCAGGTGAGCTGGCTCGCCGCGTACGGACCGAACAGGTCCGCGCGGTGGCTGTGCACGACGGCGTACGCGACGAGGCACACGAAGAGCACCGGCGGGCTGACGCGGAGCCGGTGGCCGCGGCGCAGGGCCAGGGCGCAGGCCATGCCCACGCCGAACTCCGGGAGCCGGGTCAGCGGATGCCGCATGACCCATTCGCTGGCGAAGGGCGAAAGGTGGGTGGCCGTCCACCAGTTGAGCGCCCACATCGCGACGAGCCCGACCACGGCGAGCAGGGCGAGGGTACGGGTGCGCAGGCGCAGGACGTGGCGGATCGCGAACGGGAAGAGGAGGTAGAAGAAGACCTCGACGCTGAGGGTCCAGGCGACGCCGTTGCCGGGGAACATCGGCGTGACGCCGGGGAACCACGTCTGCACGAGGAACAGCGAGGCGACGAAGCTGAGGACGTCCGTCGGCACGCCTCCCCAGAGGTAGAAGACCCAGACACAGGGCACGGTGGCGACCAGGTGGGCGGGCCAGATGCGGCCGAACCTGCGCCAGTAGAAGAGGCCGGCGCGGGCGCCGGGGCGGTGCCCCCAGGTGAGCAGGAAACCGGAGAGCACGAAGAAGAAGTCGACGCCGGTCGCACCAAGGCGCGAGTAAGGGAAGAGCAGCGGCGCGTGGGCGACGCCGCCGTACGCGCTGAGCCCGGTGAAGTGGTGCACGAAGACCGCGAAGGCGGCCAGGAAACGCATCCCGGTGAGGGAGTCGACCCGGGACTCGGGGGCGACGGGGGTGACCGGTCCGGGCAGGGGCCGCGTCTGGCGCGGAAGAGCCGTCGTCATGCCGGGGCCCCCTCACCCGCGCGCAGGGCCGGGCCGCAGCCCGCCGGGCGCATCTCGGCGACCATGGCGTCCAGGACCGGGCCCACGCGCTCGCGCAGTGCGGTGATCCGGGCGGGGTCGCGCACCGCCGCCGCGCGTACGTAGTCGCCGCCGTTGCCCTCGCGGTAGAGGGGGACGTAGCCCGCGGCCGCCAGGCGGGGCGCGGTCAGGCCCGACTTGGCGGTCCAGGCGGCGTGCACGTGGAGCAGTTCGGGGCGTACCTCGTCCAGGACGTAGCGGCGCAGGGCCGCCGGGTCCGCGGCCGCGTACGCGTCGGCCACGCGGCGGTCGGTCAGGCCCGCGACGTCCACGACACGCAGCCGCGAGGTCAGCAGGGTGCCGCCGAGGTCGGGCAGGGCGACGGTGGCGTCGCGCAGGCCGAGATACGAGGCGTAGGCGTTGAAGGTGTGGCCGTAGCGCTCGGCGACGAAGCACATGGACAGGGTCGGCCGGTCGACGAACCTGCCGTTCTGCGCGGCCTGTCCGGTGACCGAGAGCAGCAGGGCGCCCGCGAGCGCGCAGCCGACGAGGGCACGCGCGCGGGTCCGTTCCGCGCGCCAGACGGTGGCCGCGGCCAGCGCGAGCGCCGTCGCGGCCAGCACCCACACCGGGGTCGCGAAGCGGTACAACGCCATCCAGTCGCGCCCGAGCACGCCGTACGCCAGGAGGGTCAGGGCCAGCGGGACGAGCAGCGCGGCCAGGGCCCTGCGGGACGGTCCGGGGCGGGCGAGGGCGATGCCGGCGCAGGCCGCGCCGAGCAGGGCGAGCGCCCAGCCCCCGTACGTCAACAGCTCACCTGTGGAAGCGAGTTGGCCGAGCCGCGGGGTCTTCTGGGCCTTGGCCACCGCCGTGTTCGGCACCCAGAGCCCGAAGGTCGCGCGCCGCCACAGCAGGAACGCCGCGTACGGCAGCGCGAAGGTGCCGCAGCTCAGCGCCACCGCCCGCGCGGCACGCGCGAGGTGGTCCCCGCGCAGGAACAGCAGGGCGGTGACCGGGTAGGCGGCGGCCAGCACCGCGCCGTCCGGGCGGGTCAGCGCGGCGAGCAGGGCGATGGCCCCCGCGGTCGCGGCGACGGCGGGCCGCAGCAGGGTGCCGCGCACGGCCGCCCGGACGAGCAGGGCGCCGGTCGCGGCGGCGGTCAGCGCGTACAGCGGGTTCTCGAGCCCCGAGAAGGACCACGCCACGTACGACAGGTTCGCGGCGAGGACGGCGCCGGTCAGCAGCGTCACGGCCCAGGCGCGGCCCGGCAGCACGGCGCGCGCCGTCACGGCCACGCAGGCGAGGACACCCGCCGTGCAGAGCAGCGCGAGGGCCTTGGGGTAGAGCACCAGGTCGCTGACGCCGAGGAGCGCGCCGTGGTCGAAGAGGCCGAGCCCGCGGCCGACGACGAGCAGGGCGAGCCAGGAGGGGTTGGAGTAGCCCTCGACGGGGTCGGCGCCCGGCTGCTGCACGGGGCCGAGGCCCTCGTCGATGCTCCGGGCGTAGGCGAAGGTGATGGCCGCGTCGTCCACGATCCACTGGCCGAGCGCGCTCGCACGCCAGGCGACGAGCAGGGTCGCGAGGGCGACGGCCGCGGGGTCGGCCCAGCGTGGACACGCGGCCGGAAGGGGTGCGGCCCGGGGCGGGGACGGTGGTGCGGAGAGTTCCTTGCGGCGCTGGAACTGCGCGAGGGGACTGATCATTAAGGGGCTAACTTACACATATCGCCATAAGTCACTCCCGCTTCCGCCACGCGGGTGACCCGTACGCGGCCTCCCCCTGCCCCGGGGTGAAGAACGGGCAAAGTGGCACAATGCACCACATTGGGTTCACGCCATGACCCCGGCCCTGCCGCCCGCGGCACGGCGGCTCCTCAGCACCGCACGGACCACCCGCTTCCGCGTGGAACGCGCCGCCGCGGGCCGGGCGCGTGGCGGGCCCCAGGCGCTTCTGGCACCCGTGCATCTGTCGATCCGGGACAGCCGTACGCTCAACGTCGCCGTCGCCGCCCTCCCCGGTGAACGGGGCGAAGGCGCCCATCTGTTGATCTCGCGCGGCCACCGCCGGTTCCGGGTTCCGCTCGCCCTCGAACAGCACGCCCATGGTGGCCCGCTGCTCGCCGGGACGGCCACCCTGCGCGACGTGCGCGAGGGTGTCTGGCGGCTCACGGTCGTCACCGCCGACGCCCGCGGACGCGTACGACGGCGTGGCATCGGCATCGAGGGCGACACGGAACTGCCGCCCACGCCCACCGTCCGGCACGCCCCCGACCCCCGCACCGGAACGCTCGTCCGCGTCGTCCGGTGCCGCGGTGGGCGCGCGGTGCTGCAGGTGACCCGGTCCAGGCCACGCGCCGAGCTCGTGCGGTTCGTGCCCGGCGGTGACGGCATCGTCGTGCACGGACGGCTCGTCATGGCGGGCCCCTCGCGGCGCTGGCGGGCGAAGGCGGTGCGCAGGCGGGACGGGGTGACCGTGCCCGTCGGGGCGGTGTGGGAGGGCACGGAGTTCAGCTTCCGGCTGCCGCTCGGGGAGATGGCGGGGGCGAGTCCGGGGCAGTGGGTGTGGGACTTCCACGTCACGGCGGACACCCAGGGCGACCCGACCCCGCTCCCCCTCGGGCGCTGGCTCTCCGACGTGCGTGATCCCTCGGCCGCCTACCCCACCCCCTTCCGCGTCTTCGCCCTGCCGGGCGGCGCCCTGGTCCGTGCTCACGCCCACTTCACCAGGTCCGGTGGCTTCGCCCTGACGTGCCGGGACATCTCGAAGGAGACCTCATGAAGATCACGTACCTCCTCGGCTGGGGCGACGAGATGGGCGGCACCGAGCTGGCCACCTACACCCAGGCGCAGCACCTCGCTGACCGGCACGACGTCGAGGTCATCTCCGTCTTCCGGACCCGCCCCGAACCCTTCTTCCCCGAGGCCCGCAGCCTTCCCGTCCGCTATCTCGTCGACCGCACGGCCTCCCCCGAGCGTCCCGTGCGCGGCTCGCGCCTCGACGAGGCCGCCTGCCGCACCCTGGCCGCGCTGCCCAGCGAACTGATCAGGCCCTCCTGGGAGTCCGCCTTCGACCGCCTCTCCGACATCGAGATGGCCGCCGCCCTCACCACCCTGGACACCGACGTCCTGGTCACCACGACGCCCGCCCTGATGGCCGCCGCCGTCGGACTCGTCCCGGCCAGGGTCGTCACCGTGCACCAGGAGCACCGCCCCACCCAGCGCCGCGGCCCCTCGGGCGAGCCCCTGCTCCTGCACGCCCCGCGCCTGGACGCCCTGGTCACGCTCACCGACCGCACCCGCGACTGGATCGCGGAGTCCCTCGGCGCCACCGCCCCCGAGCTCGCGGTCATCCCGAACGCCGTGCCGGACGGCTTCAGGCCGCGTGCCGACGGCGAGAGCAAGGTCATCGTCATGGCCGCGCGCCTCACCGGCGAGAAGCGCGTCGACCACGCCGTGCGCGCCTTCGCCGAGGTCGCCGACGCCTACCCCGACTGGACGCTGCGCGTCTTCGGGGGCGGCCACCGCGAGCAGAGCCTGCGCCGCTTGGTCGACGGCTTCGGTCTCCAGGACCGGGTCGAACTCCTCGGCCCCTGCCAGGACATGGCCGCCGAGTGGGCCAAGGCGGGGCTCACGCTGATGACCGCGGGGCACAACGAGGCGTTCCCGCTCGTGCTGCTCGAAGCGCTGGCCGCGGGCGTGCCCGTGGTCGCGTACGACGTCCTGACCGGGCCCGCCGAGATCGTCAGGCACCGCGTCGACGGGCTGCTCGTGCCGCCCGGCGAAGTGCGCGAACTGGCCGCCGCGATGAGCGAGTTGATGGGCGACCCGGAGACCCGGCGGTCCTACGCCCGGGCCGCGCGCGAAGGTGTCTACGCCCGCTTCTCCTCCGCCGACGTCACGGCGCGCTGGCAGGAGCTGTACTCCCGGCTCGTGGCGCGGCGCGACGCCCCCGAGCGCCTCGACGACCGGGCGGACCGGGTGGCGCTCGGTGTCGCCTCCGGCGGCAGCGGCTTCCGCCCGACCACGCCGTACACCCTGGACGCCCCGCCGAGCGCCGAGGAGCGTGCCCGCGAGGAGGAGATCGCCGCCGCCGACACGAGCGGCCTGCTCATCCGCTCCGTGGGCCGGCTCGCCGAGCGCCGCGACGACATCCTCGCGCCGGTCATGACGGACTGGAACCTCGAGATCGCGGCCACCGCCCTGGAGTCGCAGGACATCCCGTACGTCCTCGTCCGCACGTCCGGCACCGCGCACACGCTCGCCGTGGCCGACGACGAGCGCGAGGGGGCGCTCAAGGCGCTCTCCGAGTCCCTGCACGGCCAGCCCGTCTACGCCGAACTGGTCCACCCCCGGGACGCGGCCCCCGGCGTCGTGCTCGCCGAGCGGCTCGACGGCATCGGCGAGGTCGCGGGCATCAAGCTCTTCAAGCCGGTGACCACGACGACGCTCTCCCTGCGCCACGGCGTCCAGCAGGCCTGCACGGTGGCGTTCTGGCCGCGGGCCGACGGGGCCGCCGGTCCCACTGGTGCCGACGCCCGGCGCGCGCCCTTCGGCACCACCCTCGCCGGGTCCGAGCTGCCTTCGCTCGCGCCCACCGCCACCCTCCGGGTGGGCGACCGCACGTACCCCACGCCGGACATCTTCGCCCAAGTCCTCGTCGGCGACGTCGACTTCCCCGTCGACGCGGTCTACACGTGGGTCGACGACTCCGACCCCGAGTGGCGCGCCCGCCGCGTGGAGACGCTCGGCGGGCCCGAGGACGACGCCTCGCCGGACCACGGCGCCGTCCGCTTCCGCAACCGCGACGAGCTGCGCTATTCGCTGCGCTCCCTGGCCATGTACGCGCCCTGGATCCGGCACGTCTTCCTCGTCACGGCGGGCCAGCAGCCGTCCTGGCTCGACGAAGCCCACCCGGGCCTCACGGTGATCGACCACCGTGACCTCTTCGCCGATCCGGACGCCGCGCTCCCCACCTTCAACTCCCACGCCATCGAGAGCCAACTGCACCGCATCGAGGGCCTGTCGGAGCACTTCCTCTACCTGAACGACGACATGTTCCTCGGGCGACCCACCACCCCGGAGACGTTCTTCCTCAGCTCGGGCACCGCACGCTTCTTCTGGTCGTCGGCCTCGGTGCCCGCGCTGCCCGTGTCGGAGGAGGACGAGGGCTACCTGGCGGCGGCGAAGAACAACCGGGAGCTGCTGCGGGAGGCGTTCGGCAGGACGACGACCCACAGCTTCTTCCACGCCCCCTACGCCCTGCACCGCAGCGTCCTCGCCGAGCTCACCGAACGTTTCCCGGCGGAGCTCGAAGCGACCGCGCGCAGCCGCTTCCGCTCGAACAGCGACCTCTCCCTGGTCTCGTCCCTGCACCACCACTACGCGTACCTCACCGGCCGCGCGGTGCCCGCCGGCATCGCGTACGACTTCGTGGACATCGGCACCCGCACCGACCACGCACGCCTCGGCCAGCTGCTCCAGGGCCGCAACAAGACGGCCTTCTGCATCGGCGAGTCCCCCGACAGCGAACTGACGGACGAGGAAATGGCGCTGGCCATGCGCGCGTTCCTGGCGGCGTACTTCCCGGTCCGCTCCCCCTACGAGCGGGGCTGACCCGCAAGGAAGAGCCGCCGCACCACCCTCTCGGCGGCTCCTCCGTCGTCGTACGGGCAGAACCGGTCCCGGAAGGCCGCCCGGAGCGCCGTCGCCGCCGCCGAGTTCCAGGCCCCGTCCCGGAACACCCGCACGAGCTCCGCCTCGTCCCGCGCCACGGCCCCCGGCGTCTCCCCCGCCCGGCCCGAGAGCAGGTCGAAGTACGTTCCCCGCGCCAGCCGGTAGGCCTGCCAGTCCGGGGCGTACGTCACGATCGGGCGGTCCAGGCAGGCGTAGTCGAACATCAGGGACGAGTAGTCCGTGACGAGGGCGTCGGCGGCCAGGCAGAGGTCCTCCACGCGCGCGTGGCCGGTGACGTCGACGAGTTGGGGGTGGGCGCGCAGGCCCGCGTCGGCGCCGTAGAAGTAGTGGGCGCGGACCAGGACCACGTACTCCTCGCCCAGCGCACGCACGAAGCGCTCCAGGTCGACGCGGGGCGAGAAGCCCTTCTGGTAGTCGCGGTGCGTGGGGGCGTAGAGCAGTGCCGTCCGGCCGTCCGTGATGCCCAGCTCCTCGCGGAGGGCGGCGATCTCGCTCTTGCCCGCCGTGAAGTAGACGTCGTTGCGCGGGTAACCCGCCTCCAGGGCCTCATACGCCGTCGAGGGGTACACCCGTTCCCAGATCTCCGTGGAGTGCGGGTTCGCGGAGAGGCTGTAGTCCCACTGGTCGGTGTGGTCGAGGATCTTCTGGAAGCTGATGCCGTGCGTGCCCGCCGGGTAGCGGCGCTGGTCCAGGCCCATCTTCTTGAGCGGTGTGCCGTGGTGGGTCTGGAGGTAGACCTGGCCGGGGCGCTTGGTGAAGCCCCCGGGGAAGCTGGAGTTGTTGATCAGGTACGTCGCTCTCGCCATGGTCCGCCAGTAGCCGCGCGAGCCCTCGATGACGTGCTCGACCCCGGGCGGTACGCGGTGCTTGTTGCGGGACGAGACCACCCATACGCCCCTGATGTGCGGGGCCAGTTCGCGGGCCTTGGCGTGGATGGCGGCCGGGTTGCAGGAGATCCCGCGGTTCCAGTAGGCGCCGTAGACCGCGAGGTGAGGGTCGAGGGGGCGGCGCAGGTCGGCGCGGTAGGTGAGGCGCATGGCGCGGGCGCGCAGCTTCTTCTTCTGCCGCTTGAGCCCGCGGGCCAGGACGCTCCTGCGGGACCGGCTCTTGCGGTGCGCCTCGTAGGCGGCGTACGAGGCGGTGGCCAGGGCGCGTTCCCCCGGCGTCGCCGCCGGGCCCGCAGGGCCGTACGTCCGGTAGAGGCGTGCCGCACCGCGGAAGAAGTCCTTGCGGTCGCCCGGCGTGATGCGCCCCGCGTCGTCGAGCACGGCGAGCAGATGCCTGGCCGCGTGCGGGACGAGCCGGGCGCGGTCGGCGGGGTCGGCCGCGGCAAGGAGTTCCTCGTACCGGCCGATCAGCGCGAAGTGCGCCCGGCCCGGTGTCGTGGCGAAGCTGCCGCCGCGCCGCTCGCGCCAGCGGACGCAGGGCCTGTCGAGGACGGCGGTGCGCGCGCCGGGCGCCAGGGCCGCGCGCCGCACCGGCACCACGTCCTCGTACGGACCGTCGCTGAACGCGAGGCGGCGCTCCTGCCAGAACGCGCGCCGGTGGACGCGGTTCCAGGGGGCGACGGTGACGGCGAGGGGGTCTCCCGCGAGGTCGTCGCCGCCCGAGCGCACGTTCTCCCACCAGTCGACGCGATCGTGGCCGAAGAGGAGGACGTCCGGGTCGTCCGCCGCGTCGAGGGCCTCGGCGATCGCCTCCAGGGCGCCCGGCAGGAGCAGGTCGTCGCCGTCGAGGAAGAGGAGGTAGGTGCCGGTGGCGCGGTCCGCGCCGATGTTGCGGGCGGGTCCTGCGCCCGCGTGGGCCGGGAGGCGTACGAGTTGCACGCGCGGGTCGCGCTCCGCACACTCCGCGGCGATGGCGGCGGACGCGTCGGGCGACGCGTCGTCCACGACGATCAGCTCCAGGTCGCCGCCGTTTCGGCAGAAGGCCTGGTCGAGCACGGAGTCCAGGCATTCCCGCAGGTAGCCCTGGACGCGATGGGCGGGGACGACAACCGAGAAGCGCGACATGCACACCGACGGTAGTCAGCCGGACACGGCCTGTCGAAGACCCCGCATCACTCATTGGGGTGAAGGGGGGCAAAGAAATTGACCGGAACGGGCAAAGGGGATGAATACGCCCGTACTCCCATGATTGCTCCCCCGTGAAAGGCCGGTCGCCGTGCAGCCCCGTCTCAGCGTCGTCGTGCCCATCTACAACGTCGAAGAGTTCCTGGAGGAGTGCCTGGAGTCGATCGCCGGGCAGACCATGGCCGACCTGGAGGCCGTGCTCGTCGACGACGGCTCCACGGACGGCAGCCCTCGGATCGCACGTGAGTTCGCGGCGAAGGATCCACGGTTCGTCTATGTGCGCCAGCCGAACGCGGGCCTCAGCGCCGCCCGCAACACCGGGGTGCGGCACGCGACCCCGACCGCCGAGTACCTGACCTTCGTCGACAGCGACGACGTCGTGCCGCACGACGCGTACGCCCGGATGACCGCGAGCCTGGACTCGACCGGGTCCGACTTCGCCAGCGGCAACGTCTGGCGCCTGAACGAGCGGGGCCGCCAGCAGGCCTGGCAGTACAAGTGGCTCACCGAACCGCGCTCGCGCACCCACATCAGCCGCGACCTGGAACTCCTCGCGGACCGCGTCGCCTGGAACAAGGTCTTCCGGCGCGCCTTCTGGGACCGGCACGGCTTCACCTTCCCCGAGGGAAAGCTGTACGAGGACACGCCCGTCATGATCCCCGCCCACTTCCTCGCGGGGTCCGTGGACGTGCTCAGCGACCACGTCTACTACTGGCGGGTGCGCGAGGGCTCGATCACCCGGCGGCGCACGGACGTCAAGGGAGTCCGCGACCGGATCGCCGCGTGCGCGCACGTCAGCGCGTTCCTCGCCGAACACGCGCCCGAGATGCGCAAGACGTACGACACCTCCTGCCTGCGCGACGACTTCGTGTACTTCCTGGAGGGCCTGCCGATGGGCGGGCCCGAGTACCGCGCCGCCTTCGTGAAGGGCGCCGCCGCGTTCCTGCGCCGCGCCGACCCGGGGGTCATCGCGGGGCTCCCGGTGTCCCTGAGGGTGAAATGGCACCTCGTCCGCGAAGGGCGCACCGCCGACCTGATCGACCTGCTCACCTTCGAACAGCGCAACAACAAGAACGCCTTCCGGGTCCGCGGGGTGGTGCGGCGCAGCGCCGCCCATCCGCGCGGTTCCGGCGGCCACATCCGGGTGCCGCAGGAGATCGCCCGGCTCGGGCGGGGCGAGCTGCCGGTCATCGCCCGGGTGCGGGAGGCCGGTTGGAGCCCCGACGGGCTGCTGCGGATCAGCGGATACGCGTACGTCCGCAATCTGGAGGCGACGCGTCCCGGGCACTCCCTCAAGGCCGCCGTCCTCAAGTCGACCAGCAGCAGGGCCACGTTGCGCAGGGTCGCCACCCGGACGGTCGCCGCCCCGCAGGCCACCGAGAACTCCCGCCAGCGGCTGCACTGTTACGACCTCTCCGGGTTCGAGATGACCGTCGACCCCGAGCAGCTGAAGACCGGCGGCCGGTGGCGGCCGGGCAACTGGCTGCTCGGCGTGGTCGTCGCGGGCCACGGTTCGGTGCGGCGGGCCGCCGTACGCCCGCTGGACGGGTCGGCCGCCCAGTCCGTCGTGCGCGAACTGGGCGACGGGCTGCGCCTCGTCCTCGGTTTCAGCAAGGGACGCCTGGTGCTGCGGATCCAGGAGTACGTCGCGCGGGTCGACGCCCATCACCGGGACGGCGACGAGATGGTCCTCAGCGGCCATCTGCCGAGCCACCTGCGGCCGACGGCCCTGCGCCTCACGCACAAGCACTCGTCGGCGGAGTTCGAGTACCCCGTGACGCTGCCGGGCGACGACCGCTTCGACGTACGGGTGCGCCTCGCGGACCTGGAGGACATCGCACCGACCCCGCACCTGGCTCCCAAGGAGGTCGAGCCGCCGCACGGCGACCGCTGGCAGGCCAACCTGGTGCTGCCCGACGGCAGGCTCAAGTCCCTGGCGGCGGCCCTGGACCTGCCGCCGGGCCGCTACGCCTCACGTGCGGGCGGCCGTGAGCTGTGCGCGTCGGCGAACGACCAGGGCCAGCTGGTCGTCGAGCTGACCCGGCAGCCGATCGCCGACCGGGTGGCGTGGCGCACGGACGGCACGCTGACGATCGAGGGCACGGTGTCCGACGCGGGCCGGGACGCGACGGAACTGGTGCTGCGGCACAGCGGCAGGGACGAGGAGGTGACCGTTCCGGTGGAACGTTCCGCCGGGCGCTTCATGGGGGTGGTGGCCCCCGGGGGCGGGGTGCTGCGGGAGGGGCGTTGGTACGCGTTCCTGCGGGAGGCGGGGGGCGGCGGGGGCGAGGCCGCCGCGCACGGCGCCTCGCAGGACGGCATGCCCGTGCGGCTGCTCGCCTCCGTGTCCGCCGCGTTCCCCCTCCACCAGACGGTGGACGGGCGGGAGTTCACCGTCGACCGCCGGTTCGGTGACCGGCTGCTGATCGAAGCCGGGTCGGTGCTCGCACGCGGCGAGCGGGGTGCCTACCGGCAGCACCGGCTGCGCACCGCGCACTACCCGCAGCAGCGCAGCAAACCCCTGCGGGACGCGGTGCTCTACTTCGACGGCGACTCTCCGCGCGCGGTCCACGAGGAGCTGGTGCGGCGCGGCGCGGACGTCGAGCACCTGTGGGTGACGCAGGACCAGCAGACGCGGGTGCCCGCCGGGGCGAAGGGCGTGGAGGAGCACAGCACGGCCTTCCACGAGGCGCTGGCCCGCTGCCGGCGCATCGTCACCGCGGGCCATCTGCCCGACTTCTTCGAGCGGCGGGACGGGCAGACCGTCGTGCAGACCTGGAACGGCGCGCCCCTCAAGCGCATCGGCACCGATCTCACCGACACCCTCTACGCCGACCACGGCCACCTCGACGTCCTGCCGCGGCTCTCGCGCCAGTGGGACGTGCTCGTCTCCCCGAACCGCTTCTCGACCCCCCACCTGGGGCGCGCGCTCGCCTACGAGGGCGAGGTCATGGAGGCGGGCTCGCCCCGCAACGACGTGTTCTTCTCCGACGACCGCGCCAAGGTCGCCGAACGCGTGCGCCGCGAGCTCGGCATCGCCCCCGACAAGCGGATCGTCCTGTACGCGCCTACCTACCGGGACCATCTCGCCTACTCCCCCGGCCGATTCCGTTACGAACCCGCGCTCGACTTCGCCGCGGCGCAGGACGTGCTCGGCGGAGACCACGTCCTCCTGGTGCGCAAGCACCCGCTGACGGCGGGCCGGCTGCCCGGCGCCCGCGCACCCTTCGTACGCGATGTGTCGTCGCATCCGCGCACGGCCGAACTCCTCCTGATCGCGGACGTGTTGGTGACGGACTACTCCTCCCTGATGTTCGACTTCGCGCACACCGGGCGCCCGATGCTGTTCCACGCCTACGACCTGGAGCACTACCGCGACACGGTCCGCGGCTTCTACCTCGACTTCGAGACCAGCGCCCCGGGGCCGCTGCTCGCCTCCACCGGCGAGGTCGTCGAGGCGCTGCGCGACCTGGACTCGCTCACGGCGCGGCACGCGGAGGCGTACGCGGCGTTCCGCGAGGCCTACTGCGACCTGGACGACGGGCGGGCCGCGGCCCGTGTCGCGGAGAGGCTCATGCGATGACCATGGCCACACGGGGAGCCGGTCTCCTCACGCGCCGCGAGGTCCACGGCGCGACGGCCCTGCACGGGCGCAAGCGGTGGCGGCCTAGCCCGTACGTCGTGTGCGGCGGGCTCTTCTGGATCGTGATGTCACTCGCCTTCTGGCGGGTTCCGATGTGCTGCGACTTCGGGCAGCACGCGGCGGTCGTCGAACGGCTCAAGGCCGACCTGCTGCATCCGCGGCACCCGATGGCGGACCTGCCGGGCGCGGGCAGCCCGTACTACTCGCCGTACGCGGTGGCGCAGGGCGTCTTCGCGCGGGTGACCGGGCTCGCGGGCTGGGAGGTCGTGAAGCTGGCGGGGCCCCTGAACCTCCTTGTGCTGCTCACGGGCCTCGGCCGGTTCGTGCGCGTCCTGACGCCACGTCAGTGGGCGCCCGTGCTGGCCCTGTCGGCGATGGTGCTGCTCTGGGGCACCCGGATGGCGTGGTGGAGCGGCTACCTCGGTCTGATGTCGATGACGGGGAACCTCGCCTACCCGTCGACGTTCGCGATCGGCCTGGCGTTCTGGGCCTGGGCGTGGGCGGGTTCGCTCGCGAAGTCGCCCCGGGGCGTGCTCGCGCACGTGGGTCTCGGCGCGCTGTGCGGGGTGATCCTGCTCGTCCACCCGATCTCGTCCGTGGCCGCGGTGATCGGGGTGGTGGCGCTCGCCGCCTCGGCCCGGCGGCCCTTCGCGGCGCCGTGGAAGTGGGCGGCGACCGCCGTGACGGCGGCGGTGGTCGCGGCGAGCTGGCCCTACTTCTCCGTCTTCTCGCTCGTCGGGGACGAGAGCGTCGACTGGATCCACCGGCAGCTCTACACCGAGATGCCGCAGCGGTTCTGGCTCGCGCTGATCGGCCTGCCCGCGCTCGCCCTCAGGTTCCGCAGGAACCGGCGCGACCCGCTGGTCCTGATGTTCGCCCTGGACTGCGCGGGCGTGGCGTACGGCTGGCTGAGCGGCCACTACACCTACGGCCGCATCCTGGGCCTGACCCTCGTCCCGCTCCAGTTCGCCCTCGCGATCGAGCTGGCCGCACCCCGCCCCTGGCGCCGGTGGCGCATGGCCCTGGGGGGCGTGGCGGCGACCGGAGCGGCCATCGGCTTCTGCACGCTCCAGGCGGGCGCCGTCGTGCCGCGCGCGCTCGACCCGGTGGGCTTCGACCAGCCGCCGCGCTGGCCGGGCTACGACTGGGCGGTGAGTCACATGCACAAGGGTGACGTCGTCCTGACCAACGGCTACTACCCCACCCGCTCCATCCCGGCGTACGGCGCCAACCTCGTGGCTCCCGCCTGGCCGGACGCCTCGCTGGCCGAGGACACGCGCAACCACCGCCTGCAGAAGGTCCGCGACTTCCTGTCCGAGGAATCGACCCGCGCTGAACGCAAGCGGATCGTCCGCCGCTACGACGTGCGCTGGCTGCTGCTCTCCCCCGACCAGAAGGTGCCCGAGGAGGCGGTGGTGGTGGCGTGGGGGCCGCGGACGGGTGAGGTGCTTGCACGGGTCAGCGGCGGGAACACGCAGGACGCGAGCACGGAAGACAGGAACACGGCAGACAGGAACACGGGAGACAGCAACACGAACCAGCAGAAGACCCCCTAATCGGATAATTACTGGCAACCACTAAAATTTCCCCCGTGGATCCCTCTCTGTCTCTCTCGCCCCCGTCGCCCCCGTCGCCCCAGGTCTGCGTCGTCGTGATCGGCTACAACGACGCCGCGCACGTCGCTGACGCGGTGCGCTCGGCGCTCGCCCAGGGCCCCGCCGTCCGCGAGGTGATCGCCGTCGACGACTGCTCGACCGACGGCAGCGGCGAGCTGCTCGCGGCGCTCGCACAGGAGGATCCGCGCGTCGAACCGATCCGCCGCGCCGCCAACAGCGGCGGCTGCGGCACCCCCCGCAACGACGGCATCGAGGCCACGACGTCCGCGTACGTGATGTTCCTCGACAGCGACGACGTGCTGCCGCCGGGCGCGGTGGACGCCCTCCTCACGGCCGCCGCGCGGCACGACGCCGAGGTGGTCACGGGCCTGTGCGTACGCCGTGAACTGCCCTCCGGACGCGAGACGCCGTGGCAGCCCATGCTCTACACGAAGCCCCGCCTCATCGCCCGCCCCGAGCTGCGCACCCGCCTGGTCCACGACACCCTGTGCGTCAACAAGCTCTACCGCACCGACTTCCTGCGCAGGCACCGCCTCCGCTTCCCCGAGGGCCGCTTCACGTACGAGGACTTCGTCTTCACGGCCCGCGTCCTGGCGGCCGGCCCGCGCATCGCGCTGATCACGGACCCCGTCTACGTGTGGAACGTGCGGCGCACCGCGGCCAAGCTGTCGATCTCCCTGGACCGCTCGGGCATCGCCAACTGGCGGGCCCGCCTGGAGGCCCACCGCCAGGCCGTCGAGATCCTGCGGGAGGCGCGGAGCGCGTCGGGCGACGCGGGCAAGCGGCTCGCCCGGGCCGCACGGGCCAAGTTCATCGACCACAGCCTGCGGATGTACGCGCGTGAACTCACCACACGCAGCCCGGAGTACCGCAGGGAGTGGTGGACGGCCACGCGCGCGTACCTTGAGGCCTTCGACACGGCCGATCTGGACGCGGCGCCCGCGCCGGGCCGCATCATCGCCCGCGTCGTCCTGGCGTCCCCCGAGCCGCGCGACCTGACCCGCCTCCAGGAGGTGGCCGCGCGACCCGCGCGCCTTTCGCCTCCCTACGCGCGATCGGCCGACGGCACGACTCCCGTCTGGTCCCCCGACCTCCCCCAGGTGACCCTGGAACACCTCCTCGCACGGCCCATCCGCCTCCTCCCGCTCGCGGTGGACGCGGAGCTGCGGCCGCGCGCGGGCGGCAGCCGCCTCACGCTGCGGCTGCACGAGCTGTACGGGCGGGTGGCGGAAGCGGGCCCGACGACGGTCGACGTGGAACTCGCGCCCAGGAGCGGCGAGGGCCCGGTGCTTCGCCGCACGGCGGCGTTCGCTCCCGCGGCTGCCGAGGGGGCGGACACGGCGGACACCTGGCTGACCGAGGCCGTCCTCGACCTGGGATCGCTCGGCGGGGGCGTATGGGACCTCCGGCTGCGCCTGCACTTCGCCGACGGGACGGCGCGCGAGACGACGGCGCGCGCGGTGGCCGGTCCTGGTCTGCTGCGGCGCACGGCGCTGGTGTCACCGCGGGGAGTCCTGCTGGCCCAGCCGTACAGGACGCAGGCGGGGAACCTGGCGGTGCGGCTCGCGCCGGGGCTGCGGGGCGTGCTCGGGGTGGTGCGCAGGCGGCTCGCGCGGTGGGTGGGCGGCGGGCGCTGACGCCGTCCGTACGCGCGGCTCTGCGACACTGCACACCACCCACTCGAAGCACCTGGCACCTGGCACCTGGCACCTGGCGCCTGCCCACTCGAACTCCCACGGAAGGCCGACTGACGATGACCTGGCTGATCACCGGCGGCGCCGGCTACATCGGGGCACACGTGGTCCGCGCCATGACGGAGGCCGGCGAGCGGGCCGTGGTCTACGACGACCTGTCCACGGGCATCGCCGAGCGCGTGCCCCAGGGCGTACCGCTGGTGACCGGCTCGACCCTCGACGCGGACCTGCTGGCCCGCACCCTTGCGGAACACTCCGTCACGGGTGTCGTGCACCTGGCGGCGAAGAAGCAGGTCGGCGAGTCGGTCGAGCAGCCACTGCGGTACTACCACGAGAACGTGGAAGGGCTGCGGGTCCTGCTGTCGGCGGTGGCGGATGCGGGGGTCGCGTCCTTCGTGTTCTCCTCGTCGGCGGCCGTGTACGGCATGCCCGACGTGGACCTGGTGACGGAGGAGACGCCCTGCCTCCCGATGAGCCCGTACGGCGAGACGAAGCTGGCGGGCGAGTGGCTGGTCCGCGCGACGGGCCGGGCGCACGGCCTGTCGACGGCGTCCCTGCGGTACTTCAACGTGGCGGGCGCGGCGAGCCCAGCGCTGGCCGACACAGGCGTCCACAACCTGGTCCCGATGGTCTTCGAGAAGCTCACGGACGGTGCGGCGCCGCGCGTCTTCGGCGCGGACTACCCGACGCCGGACGGCACCTGCGTACGCGACTACATCCACGTGGCGGATCTCGCGGAGGCCCACGTGGCGACGGCCCGCAAGCTGGCCGCGGCGCCCGGCGGCACGGACCTGACGCTCAACATCGGCCGCGGCGAGGGCGTCTCGGTCCTGGAGATGGCCACCCTGATCAACGAGGTGACGGGGTACGACCTGCCGCCCACCGTGGCGCCCCGCCGCCCCGGTGACCCGGCCCGGGTGGTGGCATCGGCGGACCGCATCGCCACGGAACTCGGCTGGTCGGCCAAGCGGGACGTACGCGAGATGGTGACGTCGGCGTGGGCGGGGTGGCTGCGGACGCATCCGGGGGCAGCGCGGGAGTAGCCCGCGTCAGCTTCGTCTCACAACGCCCGCAGCGCCGCCGCGGTAGCCGTGGTGAGGCTGGCCAAGTAGCCCTTGGGCAGGTCCGCGCGCACCACCACCGAGCGCCAGTAGAGCGGCCCCGACACCAGGTCGAGGGCCAGGTCCTCGTCCACCCCGTCCCGTACCTCGCCCCGCGCGACGGCGGCCCGCACGATGCCGTTCGCCACTCCGTGCTGCCCCTCGCGCAGGGCCTTCTGCAGGGCCTCCGCGATGTCCGGGTTGCGGGCCGCCTCCGCTTGGAGGTCGGGGATGACCTGTGAGGCCACGGGGTGCCGCAGGGCGCGCGATGTCACCTCGTACAGGAGGCGCAGATCGCCCTCCAGGGAGCCGCTGTCCGGCATCGGGAGGCCCTGGACCGCTATCGCGGACACCAGGTCGAGCACGAGATGCAGCTTGGAGCGCCAGCGCCGGTAGACCGCGGTCTTGCCGACGCCCGCGCGGCGCGCGATGCCCTCGATGGACATGCGCGCGTACCCGACCGCCGCGAGCTCCTCGAAGACGGCGGACCTGATGGCCTCGGTCACGTCCTCACGGAGCACCGCGGCCCCCGCGGGCGCCCTGCGGCGGGACTGCTCACGTGGGTGTTCATCTCCTGGCCTGCTCGTCGTCATGCGGACAGCATAGAACGTGACGACGATACGGTTGCGTTCCGACGTCACATCGTCCTACTCTCGACGTGGCGACGATACGGGTCCGTCCCGACGTAACGAGTAAGGAGCAGCGGAAGTGAGTCAGGTCCTCGACGCACCACCCCGCACGGCGGCCCCGGCCCCCGACCCGGCCGAGCTCGCCGCCCGGCACGGCCTGACCGTCAGCGGCGCCCGCCCCACACTCCCCGGGTACGTCCGGCAGCTGTGGCAGCGCCGGCACTTCATCACCGCCTTCGCGACCGCCAAGCTCACCGCCCAGTACAGCCAGGCGAAGCTCGGCCAGGTCTGGCAGGTGATGACGCCGCTCCTGAACGCGGCGGTCTACTACTTCATCTTCGGCGTGCTGATGAACACCAAGCACGACGTCCCCGACTACGTCCCGTTCCTGGTCACCGGCGTCTTCATCTTCACGTTCACGCAGAGCTCGGTGATGGCGGGCACCCGCGCCATCGCGGGCAACCTCGGCCTGGTACGCGCCCTGCACTTCCCGCGGGCCGCACTGCCGATCTCGTTCAGCCTCCAGCAGCTCCAGCAGCTCCTGTTCTCCATGGGCGCGCTGGTCGTGATCCTGCTCTGCTTCGGCGTACCGCCGAGCCCGTCCTGGCTCCTGGTGGTGCCGGTCCTGATCCTGCAGTTCACGTTCAACACGGGCCTGGCCCTGGTGATGGCCCGCCTCGGCAGCAAGACACCCGACATCGCGCAGCTGATGCCGTTCGTGCTGCGTACGTGGATGTACGTGTCCGGCGTGATGTGGAGCATCGACGCGGTCCTCAAGGACCAGCACCTGCCGCACGCGCTCCAGGTCCTCCTGGAGTGCAACCCGGCCGCCATCTACATCGACCTGATGCGCTTCGCGCTCATCGACACATTTCAGGCGGACCAACTCCCGCACCACGTCTGGGCGTGGGCCGTCGGCTGGGCGCTGCTCGCCGGGGCCGGCGGGTTCATCTACTTCTGGAAGGCAGAGGAGACGTACGGCCGTGGCTGACACCAGTAACGACACCGCCCCCACCGTCATCGTCGACCAGGTCGACATCGTCTACCGCGTGCACGGCGCGGGCGCCACGGCCGGCCGCGGCAGTGCGACCGCCGCGCTCGGCCGCATCCTGAAGCGGGGCGGCAAGGACGGCGAGGAATCCGGCGTACGCAAGGTGCACGCCGTCAGGAAGGTGTCCTTCACCGCCCACAAGGGCGAGGCCATCGGCCTGATCGGCACGAACGGCTCGGGCAAGTCGACCCTCCTGAAGGCGGTCGCGGGACTCCTGCCCGTCGAGAACGGCCGCATCTTCACCGACGGCCAGCCCTCCCTGCTCGGCGTGAACGCGGCCCTGATGAACGACCTCACCGGCGAGCGCAACGTCCGGCTCGGCGGCCTGGCGATGGGCATGTCCCGCGAGCAGGTCCAGGAGCGCTACCAGGACATCGTCGACTTCTCCGGCATCAACGAGAAGGGCGACTTCATCACGCTCCCGATGCGCACGTACTCCTCCGGCATGGCGGCCAGGCTCCGCTTCTCCATCGGGTCCGCCAAGGACCACGACGTCCTGCTCATCGACGAGGCTCTGGCGACCGGCGACCGCTCCTTCCAGAAGCGCTCGGAGGCCCGCATCCGCGAGCTGCGCAAGCGCGCGGGCACGGTGTTCCTGGTCAGCCACAACAACAAGTCGATCCGCGACACCTGCGAACGCGTGCTCTGGCTCGAACACGGCGAGCTGCGCATGGACGGCCCGACGGCGGACGTCCTGAAGGAGTACGAGCGCTTCACGGGCGGCAAGAAGTAACCCCGGGGGCCTCCCGCCTCACCGCTCCAGGAACGAGAACAACTCCTCCCAGCGCCGCACGACCTCATCCGTCGTGTAGCGCTGGATGTTCACCCTGGCCAGCTCTCCCATCCGGTCCCGCAGCTCCTTGTCGGACATCAACGTGTCCAGCCTGCGCGCCAGTTCACCCGTGTTGCCGAGCCGCGCAAGGAGACCGTCCTCGCCGTCCCGCACGATCTCGTGCACACCGGGCGCGCAGTCGAATGCCGCGCACGGCACGGCGGTCGCCATGGCCTCCATGAGGGCGAGCGGGAAACCCTCGCCCCGCGACGACTGCACGAAGACCGACCCGCCCCGCAACGCCCCCGGCACGTCGCTCGTGCGCCCCATCCACTCCACGGACCCGTCCAGGCCGAGGGACGTGCACTGCTTCTTGAGGATCTCCTCGTCCTCCCCGGAGCCGTAGATGCGCAGCTTCCAGTCCGGGTGCAGCGGCGCGACCTCCGCCCAGGTGTCGAGGAGCATGTCGATGCCCTTCTGGTCGTGCAGACGGCCGATGCTCGTGACGACCTTCTCGGTGCGCCGCGAGGGCACATCGGGCATGAACGGCAGCGGGTTCGGCATGAAGGACGCGTTGTCCATTCCCTGCCTGATCCACAGGTCGGCGTCCTCGCGGGTCAGCGCGAGCATCCGGTCGACGTCCTTGTAGTGCTTGCGCACCCGCCCGAAACGCGAGCACGCCCGCGAGTACGCGAACGACTCATGGCTCATGCCGATGACCAGCAGGCCGCTGGTGTCGGCGAGTTCGACCCACTCCATCGCCCACACCTGCGTGACGATGACGACGGCTCCGGGCCGGGCGCGCGCGAAGAGCGCGGTCAGCTTGGCGGCCTGCTCGTGCATGCCCTGCTCGCGCCGCGTGCGCTGCCGGTGCTGGGCCACGTTCAGCCGCCCCTTGATGCCGCGGGCCGGACCGACGCGCGGCGGATGCTCGTCGTACAGCGTCGTGGTGGGGTACGGCAGGTCCGTGCCGACGTCCTGCGGTACGCCGGGTTCCGTGATGCCGACGACGTGCACGCGGTGGCCGCGCCCGGCGAAGAGGCGGGCCATCTGGTGGGACCAACTGGTGATCCCGCCCAGCTCGTTGACGCTGTTGGAGACGAAGAATATGTCCCGGTTCACTTGCCGCTCCAGTGCGAGAAGAACTGATCGACGACGCTCCTTGCGGCATCACCCCGGTCGTACTCACCGAACTCGGCCACGAACCGCGCCCGCGCGGCCGCGTACGCGAGGACCTGCTCGTCCAGCGCCTTCAGCGCCCCGAACAGCTCCTCCTCGGTGTCGACCACCGGCCCGGGAGCCCGCTCCCGCAGGTCGAAGTAGGTGCCGCGGCCCTCGTGGACGTACTCCTCGTAGTCGTACGTGAAGAACAGCATCGGCCGGTCGAGGAGCGCGTAGTCGAACATCACGGACGAGTAGTCGGTGATCATCGCGTCCGCGAGTTCGTAGAGCGGCGTGACGTCGTGGTGCGCGGAGACGTCGATGACGATGCCGCGCACGGACGGCGGGAGCACGACGTGGTTGAGGTAGTGCGAGCGCACGAGCAGTACGTAGCGGTCGCCGAACTCCTCCGCGAACCGCTCGACGTCGAAGGGGAGTTCAAAGCGTCCGTACCGGCCGCCGTGCCGCCGGAAGGTCGGCGCGTACAGCAGCACCTGCTTGTCCTCCGGGATGCCCAACTCCACGGCCAGCGGGCCGCGTTCGCGCACACCACTCGCGTCCTCGGCCCGCTTCGCACGCATCAGCGCGTCGTTGCGCGGATAGCCGACCCGCAGCAGCACCTTCTCCTTCAGGCGCAGGGCCTTGGCGAGCGTCCGTACGTCGTGCTCGGAGCGGACCAGGAAGCGGTCGAAGCGGTCGAGCACCCGCTCCTGCTCGTCCTGCCGGGCCTTGCTGCGCAGCTTCCAGGCGGGCTCGTCGAAGCCCATGCGCTTGAGCGCCGAGCCGTGCCAGGTCTGGATGTACGTCGTCCCGGGCCGCTTGGTGAGCTTGAGCGGGTAGCTCTGGTTGTCGACCCAGAACTCGGCCTGTGCGAGGGCGCGCAGGTACGGCAGCGACCAGCGCCGCACCAGCGTGGCGTCCGCCGGGAATCCCTCCGGACTGCCCGCGTAGGACCACACGGCGTCGAAGTCGAGGCCCTGGCGCCGCATCTCCTCGTAGATCGCCCGTGGGCTGTCGCTGTACTGCTTGCCGAGGTGGCTCTCGAAGACGACCGTGCCCTTCTTCACCGGCAGGCGGCTGAACACCTCGTCGTACACGCGCAGTTTGCTCTGCCCGGAGGTGACGTCCTTGCGCAGCTTCTTGGCCCTGCGGACGCCGGACTTGGCGAGCCGCCCCGGCACGCCCTGCGTCCCGCGCGCCACGAGGTCCTGGATGCGGCCGCTCGCCGTCTCCCGCGTGACGAGCCGGAACGCGAGGTGCCCGCGCTGCGAGACCTCGGGCTCCATGTGGTCGGCGACGAGCCGGGTCAGCCGCGGCCGCACCGGGAGCTTGCCCTCGGCGAGCCCCGGGTCGCACGCGGTGAGCCGCGTCCTGGTGCGCACCCCGTCGGCGGTCAGATGCAGCCGCACGTCCCACACGGCGTCGACCACACCGAGCGGGCGCAGGCGGCGCGCGAGGTCGACGGAGGCCTCCCAGACGATGACGTCACCCTCGTACCGCACGGCGGGGACCGGGAAGCGGAACGTCTGCAGGCTGCGGCGGCGCGCGCTGAACTCCAGCTCGGCGGTGAGCACGGCGTCCGGGCCGACGACGCCGAGCGGATTGGTGACACGGCCCGCCATGCGGACGGTCCCCGCGGACTCCTCGTACCGCGTCAGGACGTTGCGCAGGAACATCTGGTCGAGGCGCTTGCTGTGGTAGCCGAGCGCGGTCACGTCCAGGACCCGGCGGCCGAACGGGTCGTCGAGGTGCTCGGCGCACCAGTACACGTGCCCGTCCCTCTCGGCGAGCGGTGAGGAGATCTTGTCGCGGTTGGTGAGGGTGTCCACGGCGGGCAGCAGGTTCTCCCAGTCGCCCTGCTCCAGGAGGTAGGCGCAGATCGCCTGAAGGGGCTGCACCTCGTCGTACGCGGCGCGGTCGAGCCCGGCGAGGTAACCGCGGGCCAGGCCCCCGAACTCCTGCCGGAAGGCGGGGTCACGGAACGGCAGGTCGCGCAGGTGGAGCACCAGGTCGTGCTTGAGGAACTTGATGTCCTTGGCGAGCCGCAGCTCGTCGAGTCCGCGCTCGGCGAGCAGCGCGTCGATCCGGCGGTGGATCTCCAGACGGTGCTCGAAGTTGGTCATCTCGTGACGCCGGTTGGTCACGGACTTCGCGGCGTCGGCGGCGCGCTCGTGGACATGCCAGAAGTAGACCTGGTTGGGGATGAGGGTGATGCGCTCGGCGGCGAGGTAGGCCTCGGCGATGAACATCAGGTCCTCGTAGAACATGCCCTTGGGGAAGCGTAGGGCGTTCTCGACGAGGAAGTCGCGGCGGTAGAGCTTGTTCGTGGAGAGCGTGTCCCAGACGAACAGGTCGGGCAGCTCGGTGACCGACTCAAGGGTGCGGGTCGTGGCGTAGAGCCAGGGGTACCACTGGTCGCGCTTCTTGTTGCGGGTGTCCATCGAAAGACGGACGCAGAGCCCGGAGACGATGTCGGAGCCGTCGCGCTCGGCGGCTTCGAGGAGGTTGCGGCAGGCGTTGCGCTCCAGGACGTCGTCGCTGTCGAGGAACATCACGTGGCGGCCGACGGTGTGCCCGATGCCCACGTTGCGGGGTTCGCCGCCCGCGCCGCTGTTCTCCGGCAGCTGGTAGGCCCGCACCCGCTCGGGGTGCTCGGCGGCCAGGCGCCGCGCCGTCCCGTACGAGTCGTCGGTGCTGCAGTCGTCGACGATGACGACCTCGACTCCGTGCAGCGTCTGGTCGAGCACCGACCGGACGGCGGTCGGCAGCCGCTCGGCGTCGTTGTAGACGATCACCACCACGGACACATCGGGGCGCTCGTCCGGCGTCCCCCGCTCACCTATCGCTCCCATGCGTCCCTCCAGTCAGCTGCCGGTTCATCCTACTAATTATCGCTAATGCCCGATTAGCGCTCTTCAGGGGGGTGTGAACGGCCTAGTCCCGATACGCGAAAGGGGGCGCCCCGAGCCATCAGGCCCGGGGCGCCCCCATCGGCGTACGACGGATTACGTGTGCGTCCGCAGCAGCGTCCGCATCGTCCGCATGGCGACCGACAGGTTCGCCAGGTCGAACGCGTCCGAGCTCTGGATCTCGTCCAGCGTCGACCGCGACCGGCTCAGGATCGCCGCGTTCTTCTCCTCCCAGGCCTTGAAGCGCTGCTCGGGAGTGTCCTCGCCGTTCCCGGCGGCAAGCACGTCGGCCGTCAGGGCGGCGTGCGCCGCGTACAGGTCCTCGCGGATCGACGCGCGCGCCATCGACTGCCAGCGGTCGGCCCGCGGCAGCTCGATGATGCGGTCCATGAGCTGGGTGATCCGCAGCCGGTCCGCGAGGTCGTAGTACACCTCGGCGACGGCCATCGGCTCCTTGCCCGTGCGGTCGGCGATCGCCACGATGTCGAGCGACGGGAAGGCCGAGGAGAACCCGGCGACGCGCTGCGCGAGTTCGTCCGGGACGCCCGCGCCCACCAGCTCGTCGCGGATGCCCTGGTACCACTCCTGGTCGGAGCCGCTCAGCAGCTTCGGCAGCTCGGTCCAGACCTCGGCGACACCCTTGCTGAAGAAGCCGATGGTCTCGGCGAGCTGGAGCGGCTGTGGCCGGTTGTTGAGCAGCCAGCGCGTGCCGCGCTCGACGAGGCGGCGCGAGTGCAGCCGGATCTGCGTCTGGACATCGGCGGCCACCACGTTGTCGAGCGCCTCGACCGCGTCCCAGACCTTGCTCAGACCGAAGATCTCGCGGGCCGCGAGCTGCGCCCGCACGATCTCCTCGAGCGAGGCTCCCGTCTCTTCGCGCAGGCGGTGCAGGAACGTCGAACCGCCCGTGTTCACCGTGTCGTTGACGAGCACCGTGGTGACGATCTCGCGGCGCAGCGCGTGCCCGTCGACCTGCTCGGGGAACTTCTCCCGCAGGGCCTTGGGGAAGTACGCGTGCAGCAGACCGCGCAGGTAGTCGTCGTCCGGGAGCGTCGTCTGGATCAGCTCGTCGGCCGCCGTGATCTTCGTGTACGCGAGGAGCACGGCGAGCTCGGGCTGGCTGAGCCCGCGCCCGGAGTTCAGGAGCTCACGGATCTGCCGGTCGCTGGGCAGGAACTCCAGGCCCCGGTCCAGGTGACCGTCGCGGCCCAGGCGGCGCATGAAGCGCTGGTGGGCGTGGAGGAGGGACGGGGACTGGGCGACCGCGTTCGACAGGGCGGTGTTCTGCGCGTAGTTGTTGCGCAGGACCAGGGTCCCGACCTCGTCCGTCATCGCGGCGAGGAACGTGTTGCGCTGCTTGACGGTCATGTCGCCGGCGCCGACGACCGCGTTGAGCAGGATCTTGATGTTCACCTCGTGGTCGGAGGTGTCCACGCCCGCGCTGTTGTCGATGGCGTCGGTGTTGATGCGGCCACCGGCCTGCGCGAACTCGATGCGGCCGAGCTGGGTCAGGCCGAGGTTGCCGCCCTCGCCGACGACCTTGACGCGCAGGTCGGCGCCGTTCACGCGGATCGCGTCGTTCGCCTTGTCGCCGACGTCACCGTTCGACTCGGCCGACGACTTCACGTACGTACCGATGCCGCCGTTCCACAGCAGGTCCACCGGCGCCTGGAGGATGGTCTGCATCAGGTCGGCCGGCGTCATCTTGCCGACGCCCTTCTCGATGCCGAGGGCCTCACGGATGTGGGCGTTCAGCTGGATCGCCTTGGCGCTGCGCGGGAAGATCCCGCCGCCCGCGGAGAGCAGCTCCTTGTTGTAGTCGGCCCAGGAGCTGCGCGGCAGCTCGAAGAGCCGGCGGCGCTCGGCGTACGAGGTCGCGGCGTCCGGCCTGGGGTCGATGAAGATGTGCCGGTGGTCGAACGCGGCCACCAGGCGGATGTGCTCGGAGAGCAGCATGCCGTTGCCGAACACGTCACCGGACATGTCGCCGACGCCGACGACCGTGAAGTCCTCGGTCTGGGTGTCGGTGCCCAGCTCCCGGAAGTGCCGCTTGACGGACTCCCAGGCGCCGCGGGCGGTGATGCCCATGCCCTTGTGGTCGTACCCGGCGGAACCCCCGGAGGCGAAGGCGTCACCGAGCCAGAAGTTGTACGACTCGGCGACCGCGTTGGCGATGTCGGAGAACGTCGCGGTGCCCTTGTCGGCGGCGACCACGAGGTACGTGTCGTCCTCGTCGTGGCGCACGACGTCGGCGGGCGGCACGACCTCACCGGCGACCAGGTTGTCGGTGATGTCGAGCAGCGCCGAGATGAACGTCTTGTAGCAGGCCACGCCCTCGGCGAGCCACGCGTCGCGGTCCACGGACGGGTCGGGCAGCTGCTTGGCGACGAAGCCGCCCTTGGCGCCGACAGGCACGATGACGGTGTTCTTCACCATCTGCGCCTTGACCAGGCCGAGGATCTCCGTGCGGAAGTCCTCGCGCCGGTCGGACCAGCGAAGGCCACCGCGGGCGACCTTGCCGAAGCGCAGGTGGACGCCCTCGACGCGCGGCGAGTACACCCAGATCTCGTACGCCGGACGCGGCGCGGGGAGCTCGGGGATGGCCTGCGGGTCGAACTTCATGGAGACGTAGTTGTGCGGCTTGCCGCCCTCCGCCTCCTGGAAGAAGTTGGTGCGCAGCGTCGCCTTGATGACGGTGAGGAAGGACCGCAGGATGCGGTCCTCGTCCAGTGAGGCGACCTGGTCGAGCGCCCCGTCGAGCTCCTCCATGAGCCCGTCGGTCAGCTCGGTCCCGGCGCGCTGGCGGTCCGGGGACATCCGCGCCTCGAAGAGCGAGACGAGCAGCCGGGTGGTGTGGACGTTGTTGAGGAGGGTGTCCTCCATGTAGTCCTGGCTGAAGGTGGAGCCCGCCTGGCGCAGGTACTTGGCGTACGCGCGAAGGACCATCGCCTGGCGCCAGTTGAGACCGGCCCGCAGGACGAGCGAGTTGAACCCGTCGACCTCGGCCTCGCCCGTCCAGGCGGCGGAGAAGGCCTCCTGGAAGCGCTCGCGGCCGTCGTCGCCGAGGTAGTCGCCGTTGCCGTTCTGGGACTTGGGCAGGCGCAGGCCGAAGTCGTAGATCCAGGCGTTCGTGCGGTCCGTGCAGCGCAGCTCGTAGGGCCGCTCGTCGGTGACCTCGACGCCGAGGCGCTGGAGGACCGGCAGGACGGCGGAGAGCGAGACCTGGCCGCCCGAGCGGTAGATCTTGAAGCGGCGCTCGCCGGGGGCCGCGCCCACCGGCTCGTACAGGCTGAGGGCGAAGTCCTTGTGCCCGAGCTTGAGCTGCTCCAGGTGCTGGAGGTCGGCGACGGCCGCGCGCGGCGTGTGGTCGGCCTTGTACCCCTCGGGGAAGGCGCCCGAGTAGCGGCGGAGCAGCTCGGCGGCGCGCTCCTCGCCGCACTCGGCGGTCAGCGCCTCTCCGAAGCCGTCGGCCCAGGAGCGGGCGGCCTCGACGAGCCGGGCCTCGATGCGGTCGGTGTCGGCGTCGGTGAGCTGCGGGAGCCCGCCGCCCGGCGCGACGCGGACCACGAAGTGCAGCCGGGAGAGGATCGACTCGGTGTTCCAGGCGGTGAAGTCGACGCTGTCGCCGCCGAGCTCCTCCTTGAGGATGTCGATGATCCGCAGGCGCACGCCGGTGGTGTAGCGGTCACGCGGCAGGTAGACCAGGGCGGAGTAGTAACGGCCGTACTCGTCCTTGCGCAGGTACAGCCGCAACCTGCGGCGCTCCTGGAGGTAGAGGACGGACGTGACGATCGCGCGCAGCTCGTCGGGCGGCGTCTGGAACAGCTCGTCGCGCGGGTACGTCTCCAGGATCTGGAGCAGGTCGCGGCCGTCGTGGCTGTTGGGCGAGAAGCCCGCGCCCTTGAGGACTTCCTGGACCTTGCGGCGGATGACCGGCACGCGGCGCACGGACTCGGTGTACGCGGCGGACGAGAAGAGACCGAGGAAGCGGCGCTCCCCGATGACGTTGCCGTCGGCGTCGAACTTCTTCACGCCGACGTAGTCGAGGTAGCTGGGCCGGTGCACGGTGGCACGGCTGTTGGCCTTGGTGAGTACGAGCAGCTTGTGCTCGCGGGCCTTCGCGCGCGCGTCCGCGGGCAGCCGGCTGAAGGAGGGGCTGACCGGGTGGTCCTCCGCCCCGTCGTGCTTCGGGTCGGCGCGCAGGATGCCGAGGCCGGTGCCGGGCACCGCGGCGAGCGAGTCGTCGTCGTTGAGGTCGTACTCGCGGAAGCCCAGGAAGGTGAAGTGGTTGTCGGCGAGCCAGCGAAGGAGCTCGCGGGCCTCGTCGACCTCCTGGTCGCGCAGGTCGTCCGCGGTCGGCTCGGTGGGCAGCTCGTCGGCGATGCGCAGTGCGGCGTCGCGCATCTTCTCCCAGTCCTCGACCGTCTCGCGTACGTCGGAGAGGATCCGGAGCAGATCGGCGCTGATCTGCTTCAGGTCCGCGCGGTCGGTCTCGCGGTCCGTCTCGACATGGATCCAGGACTCGGTGACCGCGTCGTGCGGGCGCTCCGTGCCGGGATCGGTGAGGACCTCGAGGAGCTTGCCGGTCAGATCACGGCGTACGACGACCTGGGGGTGGATGACGACATGGATGCCGCGCCCCTGCCGCGAGAGCTCGTTGGTGACCGAGTCGACGAGGAAAGGCATGTCGTCGGTGACCACCTCGACGACGGAGTGGCTGCACGTCCAGCCGTTCTCCTCGACGCTCGGGGTGTGCACCCGGACGTTGGCCGTGCCCTGCGGGCGGTTCTCGGCAAGACGGTAGTGGGAGAAGGCTGCGCCGAAGACGTCGACCGGGTCACGGTCGGCCAGGTCTTCCGGGGCGGTGTGCAGGTAGTAGCGCTGGAGGAACGAGAGGGCCATGTCCCCGTCGGGAGTGGCCTCGTCGCCCTTCGACCCGGTCGGTGCCCCATTCGGTAGGCGGCCACCGCCCGGGCTGTTCTCAGCTACCCGGGCCGCCCTTGTGAGCAGCTCGGCTTTGGCTTCGTCCAGCTTGGTCTGCATTGTCCTCTGACTCCTGTCGCGCGCCGTTGCGTGACGTATAAGGAAGTGATCCGGCGTAACGCCACGACGCGGGGTCTCCGGTCGAAGTCGACGTTATGCCGCGGTGAGAGATGAGCGGGCGGTTATCCGCCATTTTCAGCGGTTTCGCTGACCGATGGCCGGGATGATCTGGCTGGCCGCACCGCGAAGAAGCGTCAGCGACGCCCCGGGCACGGATGTCCTCCGTGTTCCCCGGGCGCAGGGCGGGGGCGTACACGCCCCCGCGGGATATCGCGCTGATCACGGGTCAAGGCTATCGCCCTCCACCCGGGAGCCGTCATGAGCCGTATGTGTACAAAAGCAGGGATGGAACTTTGACACTCTGCACAGAGACTTTCGCGCCATCCGTCGGCGATGGGACCGCTCCGCGGACCGGTGGGCCCTCTTGGCAAACCGGACGGGCGGATGCACGTTGAGCGGGACGGACGGACACGCACGACAGGGGAGCGAGCACCGATGGCAGCGAAGATCCTGATAGTGACCGGCGACGCGGCGGAGTCCCTTGAGGTCCTGTACCCCTACCAGCGGCTGCGCGAGGAGGGGTACGACGTCCACATCGCCGCCCCCGCCCGCAAGTCGCTGCGGTTCGTGGTGCACGACTTCGAGCCGGGCTTCGACACGTACACCGAGAAGCCGGGTTACACCTGGCCCGCGGACCTCGCCTTCTCCGAGATCGACCCCGGTCAGTACGTCGCCCTGGTCATCCCTGGCGGCCGGGCCCCGGAGTATCTGCGCAACGACCCGGAGCTCCGCAAGATCGTCAAGTCCTTCTTCGACTCGGACAAGCCGGTCGCCCAGATCTGCCACGGCCCGCTCCTGACCGCGGCGATCGGCGGCCTGAGCGGCCGCAGGGTGACGGCATATCCGGCCCTTGAGCTGGACATGCAGGCGTCGGGGGCGACGTTCCGGGACGCGGAGGTGGTCGTCGACGGCACGTTGGTCTCGGCGCGCGCGTGGCCGGATCACTCGGGCTGGATGAGGGAATTCCTGACGGTGCTGCGGGCGAAGGCTCCGGTGACCTGAGGCAGGGCACACGGCGGGGTCGATACGTATACCGATCAAGCCGGGGTCACGGAAATGCGTATACGGCTCGGGTGCCGTACCGATGCAGGGCGCCCGCCTGACCCGTCAGGCTGTTCCCCGTGCCGCTTTCCGGCCGAACCGGGCCGGCCGAGCGCCGGGCAGTGGATGGTCAGCTCCCCCACATCTGTCTTGGCAACGGCGCTCCGAGGCACGCATCGTGCCTGCCTTCGTCGGCGAGGGCAGGCACGATGCGTTTTCCCGGACAGCGCCGCATCTCATCCCCCCAGGGACTCCAGGCCGGCGACGCCGGCGATCTCGGTCCGTGAGGCCACCCCCAGCTTCGCCAGAATATGCTCCACATGCGCGTCAGCGGTCCGCTTCGAGATCACCAGCCGCTCGGCGATCTCCCGGTTGGACAGCCCCTGGGCGACCAGCGCGGCGACCTCCCGCTCGCGCCGCGTCAGCAGGTCGAACCCGGCGCCTCCGCCGGCCCCCGCACCCCGCGCCCCCGGCACCGCGGAAGGCCGATCCACATCGGCCTGCGCGGCGGCCACCGCCTCCCGCATGGACAGCCGCTCGCCCTCCCCGTACCACCGGGCGAAGGTTTGCTCCCCGAGCGCCTCCGTGACCCGTGCGAGCACCCCGGCGTGCAGCCCTCGCAGCATCGGGAACATGGCGAACGTGTCGCCGGTCAGGCTCCGCGCCGCGTCCACGTATCCGAGGAGCCAGGCGGCCCTGATCCACCGCTCCTCCTGGGCCGCCGCCCAGGAGAGCCCGGCGCAGCACAGCCGCGCGGCCAGCGCCTCGCCGATCCGGCCGACGGAGTCCAGCGCCTGCCGCAGCGTCCGTGCGCTCTCCTTGCCGCGGCCCGCCACCCAGAGCGAGATGCCCTTCACCATGAGGGTCGCGCCGCGCAGGTGCCGCTCGTCGGGAAAGGGCGCGAGGTGGCCCAGCGCCTCGTCGCACAGTTCGAGGGCGTACGCGTGGTCCCCGAGCGCCGCCCTGACGGCCGCCTCCTCGTGGCAGAGCAGTGCCGACCGTGCCGGGTCGTCGATCTCGGCGAGCCGCGCCCTGGCCCGCTCCATCACCGCGAAGGACTCCGCGGGGTCAGCGCGTCCGGCGCTCGCCGCCAGGATGATCCGGGTGGCCGCCAGTTCGGCACCGGCCATCTCCGCGACGCCTTCCGCTCCGACGCGCCGCGCGACGTCGACCGCGTCGGAGAGCCGGCCCAGCGCGGCGGCGGGATCACCGAGCCACAGACGGAACTCACCGGTCCGGTGCAGCCCCGCCGCCCGCCCGGGGCTGTCACCGGGCGCCGCCCGCAGCCCCTTGTCGATCCAGTACTCCCCCTCGGACATGGCCCCCACCGCCCGCCAGTGCGGCCAGAGCCGGCCGGCGAGCAGCAGCCCTTCGGACTCCAGACCCGGCGTCCCGTACGCGTACTCGAGGGCGGCCCGCACATCGCCCTCGGCGTCCCGCGCCGCAGCGTGCAACGCCACCTGCTCCGCGCTCAGGAACCGCTCGTCGAAGCGGCGCCCCAGCTCCCCGTGGTACGCGAAGTGCCGCCGCCGCGCCTCGTCCGTGCCGCCCTCCGCGTCGAGCCGCTCGGCGCCGTACTCCCTGATGGTGTCGAGCAGCCGGTAGGTGTCACCCGCTGCACCGGTCCGCTGCACCACCGACTTGTCCACGAGCCCGATCAGGTGCTCGATGACCTCGTGCGCGGGCAACTCCTCGCCGCCCGCGCAGACCCGCTCGGCGGCCGCGAGGTCGAAGGTGCCCGTGAACACCGAGAGCCTGGCCCACACCATGCGCTCGGGCTCCGTGCACAGCTCGTGGGACCAGTCGATCGCCGTACGGAGTGTCTGATGCCGCGTGAGCGCGGTCCGCTGCCCGCCGGTGAGCACCCGGAACCGGGCGTCGAGGCGCGCGGCGAGCTGCTCCAGGGGCACGGCACGCAAGCGCACGGCGGCAAGCTCGAGCGCCAGCGGAATGCCGTCAAGCCGGCGTACGAGGGCGCCCAGCAACTCCCGATTGCCCTCGCTGACGGCGAAGCCGGGGACCACGGCACCGGCCCGCTGCACGAACAGCTCCACGGCCTCGGCCCCGCCCAGCGGCTGCAAGGGCCAGCAGCTCTCGCCCGGCACGTCGAGCGGCTGTCTGCTGGTGGCGAGGACACTGGTCCCCGGCGCCTCCCGGAGCAGCACGTCGGCCAGCATGGCGCAGGCGTCGACCAGATGCTCACACGTGTCCAGGACGATCAGCGCCCGCCGCTGCTGCAGGAAGTCGACAACGGCGTCGAGCGGCTGCACCCCGGTCTGCTCGGACAGCCCGAGCACGGTGGCGAGGGTCCCCGGCAGCAGTTCAGGATCCCGCAGCGCGGACAGTTCGGCGAGCCAGACCCCGTCGGGAAACCGCTCGGCGGCGACCCCGGCCACCCGCAGCGCCACCCGGGTCTTGCCGACACCGCCGGGCCCGACGACCGTCACCAGACGGGACTGCCCGAAGGCCCGCCCCAGAGCCGCGACATCCTCGCCCCGCCCCACGAAACTGGTGATCTCGGCGGGTAACCGGCCACTCCTGCGCTGCCCGAAGCCGAATCCCATGTCGCCCCCGCTACGCCCGCGTCGGAACCATCCCACCCAGCGTACGCATCCGACCGCACACGGTAAGCCGCTTCTCCTAAGCAGCCAGCCGCTCGGCCACCTCCACGGCCTCGGAAAGACTGTCGACCACAGGGACCCCCACCCCGACAGCCTCCAGGCTGGCCCTGCTGTGGGACCCGCCGGTGTAGAGCACGGCCTGCGCCCCCACGTGCGCGGCGGCGCGCGCGTCGTCGACGGCGTCCCCGATGACGACGATGCGCTCGGCGGCGGCGACTCCCTCAAGGGCCGCCAGGTGCCGCACCATTCGCTCGGCCTTGCCCGCGTGCGAGGTGTCCATGCGCCCGTCGATGCGCACGAAGTGCTCCTCGATCCCGTGCCGCCGCACGATCGGCACGAGGTGCTCGTGCGGCGCGAGCGAGAGCAACGACTGCGTACGTCCCGCCGCCCGCCGCTCGGCGAGCAACTCGGCGGCGCCGTCGGCGAGACCGCAGGCCTCGGCCCGCGCCCAGTAGTGCTTGTGGAAAACGGCGTCCATGACCTGCCACTCGGCGTCCGTGGGCAGCCGTCCCATCAGCCGCTCGTAGAAGTGCGGCACAGGCACGCAGTACAGATCGCGATACCGCTCTAGCGTGATCGGATCGAGCCCGATCTCCGCGAACGAAGCGTTCGTGGACTCGATCACCGCATGAATGTCATGCAGCAGAGTCCCGTTCCAGTCCCAGACGATGTGCGCCCCGCGCCGCGACTTCCCCATACGGAAAAGGTACCCGCCCCCACCGACACCTCACTCCCACCGCCCCGAATCCCACCCCCACCAGCCCGAACCCTGATCGTCGACGCACCAACGCGACCTCGCAACAACGCACCGCCGCACCGCCGCACCAACGCGACCTCAACAACGCACCGATGCGGCCTCGCAGCAACGCACGCCGACCGACGCCCGGCACTCGTCACCCGGCGTCCGACACCGACACCCGACGACCGACGACCGTCACCCGACACCCGGCACCCGGCACCCGACGATCGGCGACCGTCACCAGGCACCGGGCGTCCGACACCGACACCCGACGACCGACGACCGTCACCAGGCACCCGACACCCGGCACCCGAACACGCGGGGCTGCCCCGGGCTGCCCCGCGGGCCCAGACGAACCGGCACCGCACCACACTCCGCCGCCCCGCACCGCCAAAGCCCCGCAGGAACTGCACCCCCCAAAGCCTCGCAGCCACCGCACCGCCAAGCCCCGCAGGGACGCGCGACCAAAGCCCCACAGAGCCCCGCGCCCCCAAAGCGCCGCAGGCACCGCGCGGCCAAGCTCCACAGCACCGCGCGGCCAAAGCCCCGCAGGAACCCTCAGCCGATCAACCCGGGAATCTCCTGCGTCGCGAACCACAGCAGCTCGTGGTCCTCGACCCCGTCCCCGCCACCGTCACCCTGGCCCGCACTCGCCAGCGCCGCGGCGACGTCCGTCTCGGCGTCCTCCGCGTCCACATGCACCGCGGCGACCTTCTTGAACGGCAGCACCCCGGCCACCCGCACCTCACCGAGCTCCCCCGCGCCCGCACGCCCGGCATCCTCCAGCGCACCGTCAGCCACGTCCGCGGCCAGCACGACCCGCCGCCGGGCCGCCCCGGGCTCCCCGGCGATCAGCTTCAGCGAGGCGAGCGCGGCCTGGCTCAGGGCGGCGTACTCCAGCTCCTCCACGTCGTCCGTCGCGCACCACTCACGCAGCGCGGGCGTCACGGCATAGGCGTCCAGCGAGGCGGTCTCGGCCCCCAGCTCGCCCGCCTTGTACGCCTCGGCGAGACGGCTCAGGGTCAGGGGAACGTAGACGCGCATGACGGCCCGCTTTCACAGTCGGAATTCACAGTCGGATTTCACAGACGGAGTCTCGGGAGACGAAGTCGGTTCTCGGGAGACGGAGTCGGAAGGTCGCCGAGAAGGCAACACAACAGGCCCCCAGAATACGTGCGGGAGTCCCCCTTCGAGCTGCGCCCCGCACCCACCCCCCGCGTCACCCGCGACCCCCGCCCTTCACCCGCCACACCCCAACGCCCCCAAGGATCGGCGCACCCCCGACCACCCGGATAGGTGATCCCGCCGACCACTCGCTCCCACGCCCGCGGCCCCTTGCGACCCCCGCCCCGGCCCCCGTACAAGATCTCCGACGGAAGTTACTCCCCGGTACAACCGAGACCGGGACAGCGAAGCCGGAGGCGACACGGCATGCAGAAGGTAATGACCAGGCCCCGCTCCCGCCCGGTGACCACCCGCCCACCGGGCCGCACGGACCCCCGCCACCCCTCGGCGGCACGCACCCCGCGCACCGCGCCACGCACCCCCACGCGCCCGGTACGCCCCCTCAGGACCCCGCCCCAGCCCCCACCGCACCCCACGGAGCTCTTCACCGAGCGCCTGCTCCTGGTGCTCAGCGGTGAGAAGCCGGTCCACTGGGCGGCACGCCACATCGCCCACACCGCCTTCGACGACCTGACCCGCCTCGCCGAGCAGACCCCGCTGACCGTGAACGGCCGCCGCCCCACGATCCACCGGATCGGCCATTACGAACCGCGCCCCGGGGTCTACGAGGTCTTCGCGAGGATCGGCGCGGGCCCCACCCTCAGGGCCCTGGCCTTCCGCCTGCACCTGGGCGCGGACCAGAGGTGGCGCTGCACGGCGGTGGAGGTGGGAGCCCCGGCCAGGTAGCGACCCTCGGCAGCGGCGCTCAGCAAGCCGCGCACGGCAAAGGGGGCCGAGCGCCCACGGCGCCCGACCCCCGAAGAACTGCCCACAGCCGCCCGCGGCTACTTCTTGCGGCGACGCCCGCCCTTCTGGGCCTTGCGCCGCTCCGCGCGGGTCATGCCGTCGGACTCCGAACGCACACCCGCGTCCTCGGTCTCGAAGTCACCCTCGTCGACCCCGCCCTCGGCGTTCGGCGCCTGGAAGTGCAGACGGTCGGGCCGCTGTGGAGCCTCGAGGCCCTTGGCGCGGATCTCGGGACGACCACCACCGGCGGGCACGGCGTCCTTCTTCTGCAGGGAAGCACCGGCCGCGGCCGAGTCCGACACCGGAACCTCCTCGACCTGCTGCTCGACCTGGACCTCCAGGTTGAACAGGTAGCCGACGGACTCTTCCTTGATGCCGTCCATCATGGCGTTGAACATGTCGAAGCCCTCGCGCTGGTACTCGACCAGCGGGTCCTTCTGCGCCATGGCCCGCAGGCCGATGCCCTCCTGGAGGTAGTCCATCTCGTAGAGGTGCTCGCGCCACTTGCGGTCGAGCACCGAGAGGACGACGCGCCGCTCCAGCTCACGCATGATCTCGGAGCCGAGCTGCTCCTCACGCGCCTCGTACTGCTGGTGGATGTCGTCCTTGATGGACTCGGAGATGAACTCGGCGGTCAGGCCCGCGCGGTCACCCGCGTCCTCCTCGAGCTCGTCGATGGTCACCTTCACCGGGTAGAGCTGCTTGAAGGCGCCCCACAGCCGGTCCAGGTCCCACTCCTCGGCGAAGCCCTCGGCGGTCTCCGCCGCGATGTACGCGTCGATCGTGTCGTCCATGAAGTGCGTGACCTGCTCCTGGAGGTTCTCGCCCTCCAGGACGCGGCGACGCTCGCCGTAGATGACCTCGCGCTGGCGGTTGAGGACCTCGTCGTACTTCAGGACGTTCTTACGCGTCTCGAAGTTCTGCTGCTCGACCTGCGACTGGGCGGACGCGATCGCGCGCGTCACCATCTTGTTCTCGATCGGCACGTCGTCCGGGACGTTGGCCATGGCCATCACGCGCTCGACCATCTGTGCCTTGAACAGGCGCATCAGGTCGTCGCCGAGCGAGAGGTAGAAGCGGGACTCGCCGGGGTCGCCCTGACGGCCGGAACGACCGCGCAGCTGGTTGTCGATGCGGCGCGACTCGTGGCGCTCGGTGCCCAGGACGTAAAGCCCGCCCAGGTCCTTGACCTCCTCGAACTCCGCCTTCACGGCGCGCTCGGCCTTCTCCATGGCGGCGGGCAGCGCGGCGGCCCACTCCTCGACGTGCTCGACGGGGTCGAGGCCGCGCTGGCGCAGCTCCGCCTCGGCGAGGTCGTCGGGGTTGCCGCCGAGCTTGATGTCCGTGCCTCGTCCGGCCATGTTCGTGGCGACGGTGACGGCGCCCTTGCGGCCGGCTTGGGCGATGATCGGCGCCTCACGGTCGTGCTGCTTGGCGTTGAGCACCTCGTGCTGGACACCGCGCTTGGAGAGCTGCTGGGAGAGGTACTCCGACTTCTCCACGGAGGTCGTGCCGACCAGGATCGGCTGGCCCTGCTCGTGCTTCTCGGCGATGTCGTCGACGACGGCGGCGAACTTCGCGACCTCGGTGCGGTAGATCAGGTCCGACTGGTCGGCGCGGACCATGGGCCGGTTCGTCGGGATCGGCACGACGCCCAGCTTGTAGATCTGGTGGAACTCGGCGGCCTCGGTCATGGCCGTACCGGTCATGCCGCAGAGACCGGGGGTCTCCTTGCCGTCGTGGTCGTGCCGCTTGTAGAGGCGGAAGAAGTTCTGCAGGGTGATCGTCGCGAGCGTCTGGTTCTCGTCCTTGATGTCCACCCCTTCCTTCGCCTCGATCGCCTGGTGCATGCCCTCGTTGTAGCGGCGGCCGGCGAGGATACGGCCGGTGTGCTCGTCGACGATCATGACTTCGCCGTCGATGACGACGTAGTCCTTGTCCTTCTTGAAGAGTTCCTTGGCCTTGATGGCGTTGTTGAGGTAACCCACGAGCGGCGTGTTGACCGACTCGTACAGGTTGTCGATGCCCAGCCAGTCCTCGACCTTGGAGACACCGGGCTCGTGGATGGCGACGGTGCGCTTCTTCTCGTCGACCTCGTAGTCCCCGGTCTCCTCGATGCCCTTGAGGGTGTTGCCCGCCTCGCCCTTGGTGAGGCGGGTGACCAACTTGGCGAAGTCGCCGTACCACTTGGTGGCCTGGTCGGCGGGGCCGGAGATGATCAGCGGCGTACGCGCCTCGTCGACCAGGATCGAGTCGACCTCGTCGACGATCGCGAAGTTGTGGCCGCGCTGCACCAGTTCTTCCTTCGACCACGCCATGTTGTCGCGCAGGTAGTCGAAGCCGAATTCGTTGTTCGTGCCGTACGTGATGTCGGCTGCGTACTGCTCGCGGCGCTGGGCCGGCGTCATGTTGGCGATGATGCAGCCGACGCTCAGGCCCAGGAACTTGTGGACGCGGCCCATCATCTCGGAGTCGCGCTCGGCCAGGTAATCGTTGACCGTGATCAGGTGCACGCCCTTGCCCGACAGGGCGTTGAGGTACGCGGGGAGGGTGCCGACGAGCGTCTTGCCCTCACCGGTCTTCATCTCGGCCACATAGCCGAGGTGCAGCGCGGCGCCGCCCATCATCTGGACGTCGTAGTGCCGCTGGCCGAGGACGCGCTTGGCGGCCTCACGGACCGTGGCAAAGGCTTCGGGGAGGAGGTCGTCAAGGGTCTCGCCGTCGGCGTAACGCTCCTTGTACTCCTCGGTCAGCGCGCGCAGCTCGGCGTCGGAGAGGCTGACGAAGTCCTCTTCGATGGAGTTGACCTGGTCCGCGATGCGGTGCAGCTTGCGCAGGATCTTGCCTTCGCCTGCACGCATGATCTTCGAGAGGACGGACACGGGGGTTGGTCTCCTTGCCGGTCGGGCCTGGCATGGTCGGTTTACTCATAGGGCAACGGCCATCGTAAGCGAGGAGCGGGCCGCGCCGGGAGGTCTGCCGATACGTCAACGGACGGGGGGCCTGGAAGGTGCCGGGTTGTGCCGATCAGCGCTCGGCGAAATGCCGGTGAAAGCTCGGCCAAAAGCACTGGCCCACAGCGCCCGGCCCCCGCAGAATCACCGGATGGAGCCCGTCACCCTCACCACCGAACGCCTGATCCTGCGCGCCTTCACGCCCGCCGACACGGACGAGACGTACGAAGCCTGCCAGGACGCCGACATCCAGCGCTGGACCACGGTCCCCTCGCCCTACACCCGCGCGGACGCGGAGGGCTTCGTCGGACGCATGGTGCCGGACGGCTGGCGCCACGACACGGAGTACACCTTCGCCGTACGTCCCCGGGAAGGCGGCCCCCTGGTCGCCGCCGCCAGCCTCCACCACCCGCGCTCGGGCGCCTGGGAGGTCGGCTTCTGGACCGCGAAGGAGCACCGGGGCAGCGGCTACATGACGGAGATCGTCCTCGCCCTGGCCAGGTGGGCCTTCACCGACCTGGGCTGCGTCCGCCTGGAGTGGCGTGCCGAAGTGGGCAACACGGGATCGCGCGCGGTGGCGGAGAAGGCGGGCTTCCTCATGGAGGGCACCCTGCGCGCCGCCCTCCCGAACAAGACCACGCTCCGTGACTGCTGGGTGGGCGCCCTGCTCCCGAGCGACCTCGGCATGGCGTCGCTCCAGCCGTACCTGCCCGCCCGGGACTGAGCCAGGCCCGGCCGCCCGCCACGGCCATCCAGACCGCCGCCCGGTTTCCGCGGGCCAGGCAGTTTTGTCAGTGCCGCCCCCTATCGTTTCCGGCATGACGAGCCTGCCGCGCCCCGCCATCGACCTCTCCGCCGACGAGGCCCGCCGCATCGCGCTGCGCGCCCAGGGATTCATGGGCGCGCCGGACCGAAGGTCCGGTGTGCGGGGCGTGTTGCGGCATCTCGGCGCGGTCCAGCTCGACACGATCTCGGTGCTTGCCCGCTCCCACGAGCTCATTCCGTACGCCCGTCTCGGCGCGGTGGGCCGCGACAGGATCGAGGCGGCGTACTGGGACGGGGCATCGGGCACCGGCCCGGCCCGGCCGCACGCCTTCGAGTACTGGTCGCATGCCGCGTGCATCCTGCCCATCGAGGAGTGGCCGCACTTCGCCTTCCGCCGCCGCGCCTACCGCACCCGCCCGCACTGGCACCACGACCTGCCCGACGGTGCGTACGACACGGTCATCAAGCAGCTCACCGCCGAAGGCCCCCTCACCGCCACGGAGTTGGGCGGCGCGAAGAACAAGGGCGAGTGGTGGGACTGGTCGGACGCGAAGGTCGCCGTGGAGCGGGCACTGATGTACGGCGAGGTGGTCTGCACCGAGCGGCGCAGCTGGAAGCGGGTGTACGACCTCGCGGAACGCGCGATCCCGACGAACCTGCTCCATGACGACCTGGACGACAGGGAGTGCCTGCGCCGTCTGGTCCGCCTGGCGGGACAGGCACTCGGCGTCGGCACGCGCGCGGACATCGCGGACTATCACCGTCTCAAGGGCGAGCAGTTCGATTCGGTGGTCGCCGACTCGGGTCTGGTGCCGGTGACGGTGGAGGGCTGGGACAAGCCCGCATGGGCCGACCCCGCGGCCCTGGAGACGGCTCCGCGCGGCCGCCACCGCACGACGCTCCTGTCGCCCTTCGACTCCCTGATCTGGGAGCGGGCCCGCACGGAGCGGATCTTCGGCTTCACCCACCGCCTGGAGGCGTACGTCCCCAAGCCCAAGCGGATCCACGGCTACTTCGCGATGCCGGTGCTGGCCGGGGGCCGCTTGGTCGGCCGCGTGGACCCCGCCCGCGAGGGCAGCACGCTGGTCGCCAAGCAGGTGTCACTGGACAGCCCCAAGGCCGTGCCCGCGGTGGCCCAGGCCCTGCGCGAAGCGGCGACCTGGGTCAACTGCGATTCCGTACGGGTGGAGCGCGTGGACAGGCCGGAGCTGACCGCCGAGCTGGTCCGGGCCCTCACCTGATCTCGAGGATCTTCTCCCGCATCGCGTAGACGACCGCCTCCATCCTGGAGTGCAGCTGCAGCTTCTCCAGGATGTTGCGGACGTGGTTCTTCACGGTGTTCTCGGAGATGAACAGCTCTTTCGCGATGTCGCGGTTGTTCATGCCCGTGGCCACCAGCTTCAGCACTTCCAGCTCGCGGTCGGTCAGCCGCGGCGCGGGCACCAGCCTGCGCTCGTCGGTGCGCTGGATCATCGACTTGAACTCGGTGAGCAGTTTCGACGCCATGGACGGACTGATCTGCGACTGCCCGTCGGCCACCGCGCGAATCGCCGTGGCCACCTCGTCCGTGGAGATCTCCTTGAGGAGATATCCGGTGGCACCCGCCTTGATCGCGTCGTAGAGGTCGGCCTCCTCGTCGCTGATCGTCAGCATGATGATCTTCGCGCTCGGCGCGACCTCCTTGATGGAGGTGCACGCCTCGATGCCGCCGCGCTTGGGCATGCGTACGTCCATCAGCACGATGTCCGGCAGCAGGTCCGCGGCCTTGTCCACCGCCTCGGCGCCGTCCCCCGCCTCCCCGACCACCTGGATGTCCTCCTCGGCCGCGAGGACGATCTCCAGGCCCCGGCGGAAGAGCGCGTGGTCGTCCACCACAAGGACCCTGATGGGCTCCTTGCGCGGTGCGCCCGCATCCGTGCCGATGCCGATGCCGTCGTCGTCATCGGCATCCCGCATCGGTCCGAAGCTGTCCGCCATCGTTCCTCCCCCTGAAGGCCATGGCCCGTTGTGCGTCGGCTGCCGCCAACCCGAGGCAGCAGCGCACCGGTTGGCCGCTCCGCCCATGATTTCATGCCCGGGCGGTCACGCGGTGCGCGCAGGGGTCGCATGATGATGCCCCTGGGGGCGCACACGCGCTCCAGGGGCACCAACGAACCCTCGGCCGACCGGGGTCAGCCGCCGAGCGCACCGCCACCGCCGCCGGACTCCGGCCGCGCGACCATGGGGTCGGTGTTGAGGCGGATCACGCCGTAGTCGTAGGCGTGCCGCCGGTAGACGACGCTCGGTTCCTTCGACTCCGAGTCGACGAACAAGTAGAAGTCGTGCCCGACGAGTTCCATCTCGTAGAGCGCCTGGTCGAGCGTCATCGGAGCCGCCACGTGGCTCTTCTCGCGGACCACGAGCGGGCCTTCGCCCTGAATCTCCAGCGAGCCGATCCTCTTGACGGGCACGCCGTCCGGCTCTTCCTCGCGCACGAGGGTGCCGTCTCCGTTGAGAGTGGCCGCGTCCGGCACCCGCTCGGCGACTTCGGCGGCGGAGAGCCTGCCGGTGCCGCGCCGGTTGTGGCGCTTCTCGTGCTGCTTGCGCAGCCTTGCGTCGAGCTTGGCGGTGGCCAGGTCGAGCGCCGCGTACGGATCGGTCGCCGAGGCCTCCGCGCGGATCACTGGTCCGCGTCCCCGGAGCGTGATCTCGACACGGTCGGAACGGTCGGCCTGACGCGGGTTGGCTTCCTTGGACACCTCGACGTCGAGGCTGATCACCTTGCCGTCGAGCTTCTGGATCTTCTCCAGGTTCAGCTTCTCGGCCACGTGCTTGCGGAACCGCTCGGGCACCTCGGTCTTGCGGCCCTTGACGACGATGTCCACGCAGAACTCCGTTCCCGGATCGCTCCGCTTCGGCGGCGGAGCATCTCCCTTTTGCACCAGGCCCCGGTGACTCCCGGAGCCTCGGACTCGGTGACTTCCACCTCCTCCTCCCCCGCGAACAAGATCTCCACCCCGACCGGCCCGGGTGATTGCGAAAAACCCGGCAACCGGCATTCCGATATGCGAGGGGCGGCGTCCGCCATTCCTCACAACCGAACATATCTCGCCCGGACGGATGTCGTCACCCTCTACCGCTGCATACCTCCATTCAGGTGTATTGACCCTCTCACTACCTGCAACGATGCAAGTTCCCAGTCAGTTCCGGTTTATTCCGAAAGAATCCGGTGAGGAGGCAACAACAGCCGCGATGATCCTGTTCTCGCCGGTATTTTCACGGGCTGTCACCACTCCGGCCGCCCCTTTACTTTCCGTGTCTACGTCACGTATTGCGCGCGCCGCCTCGGCCAATGACGCGCCCGTGGTCATCAGGTCGTCCACGATGACGACCCGCCCACCGGCGAGCAGCCGCCCGCCCCCCGCGGTCACCTCCAGGGCACCCCGCAGATTCGCCTGCCGCTGACGGGAGTTGAGCCCCGCCTGGTCGGCCACGACCCGCCGCTGACGCAGCACCCCGAGCACCCGGGCCGGCGTACCGCCCCGCCGCAACTCACCCGCGGCGGCCAGCGCGATCCGCCGCACCGGATCGTGGCCGCGCGCCCGCACGGCCCCGCGAGCCGACGGCACCGGCACCAGCAGTACCGGAGCGTCACCGGCGACACCCTCGTGAGCACCGGCACCCGCACCGGCACCAGCCTTGAGCCCGGCACGCACCGCCCCGGCGAGCCCCGATCCCAACGGCCCCGCAAGCCCCAGAGCACCCCGCTCCTTGTGCGCGAGCAGCACCGCCCGCACCGAGTCCCCGTAAACAGCCGCCGCATGCACCACCGGCAGCCCCAATGGCCGCGGACAGGGACTCACCCGGCACGGCTCGCCCCCGCACAAGGCGTCGCGGCACGGCGCGCAGAGCGCCGCACGAGGCCTGCCACAGCCTCCGCACTCGGCCGGCAGCACCAGATCGGTGAGGTCCCGCCACCACCCCGGCATGCCCACCACTGTGCCAAGGCCCGAGCTCCCCTGGCCACCCCTGTGGACAACGGCCTGTGGACAACGGCCTGTGGACAACTCCACGGCACGGAACAGGTGTTACTCCGGCGCCGTCACCCCGGGTCTCTTCGCGCCGTCACCCCAGGCCTATTCGCGCCGTCACCCCGGGCCCACCCGCGCCGTCATCCCGGGTAGACCGGCGCCGACCCTCGCTCGACCACCGTCTGCCACTGTGCGCCCGTCGGCAGCCGCACTATCCCGTCGTCCGAGTGCGCCACCAGGGGCTGCTGCTCGTCCTCGGACGCCGCGATCTCCTTCACGCCGGTGAGGCCGGGCAGCGTCGCGCCCGCGGGCACCGAGCCGTCGCTCTGGACGTACCGCATCTGCTGCACGCCACCGGACTCGCGGCCGACCACCACGAGGCGGCTGCCGCCCGCCCACGACATGGCGGTCACCTCCTCCATCTGCGGCGCGGCCTGACGCAGGCCGTCCACCGAGATCTGCGGCTGCTCGCCCTTGGCGCCCGTCCGCTCGACACGGCCGATCTGCAAGCTCGTCTTGCCGTCCTTCTTCACGAGGAGCGCGATCCGTACGCCGTCGGCCGACACCCGCACCGCCTCGATCCGCCCGTCGAGGTTCGCGATCTTGACCTGCCGCGGCTCTCCCGCACCCTGCTCCAGCCACAGCAGACGCGGCCGCTTCGGGTCCCGGTCGGCCACCCAGAGGTCACCGCGGCCGTCCCAGCTGGGCGTCGAGAGACCGTCCTGCTCGGACTTCGCCTTGCTGCGCACCTCCGGCTTGCCGAGACCGGCCTCCGAGACCAGCGACCCCATGTACAGCGAGCGCCCGTCGAGCGACACCCCGGCCGCCCGCTCCTCGTCCCGCGACACGGCCGCGGACCGCAGCGGCTGCTCGCCACTGCCCAACTGGCCCCGTACGGGCTGCGGATCGGCCTTGCGCTCGACGCCGACCTGCATCTGCACCAGGCGGCGCTTGTCGTCGATGAGGTACTGGAAATCAGGGTGGTCCGCGGTACGGCGCGAGGCGACGGACTCGGCGCGCTCCTTGCTCAGGACGCACAACTGCGAGCCGTTGCGCCGCTGCAGCTCCACCTCCTGGACGCCGGACGACGTCAAGTCCTGCAGCGTGAAGAGCAGCTGAGCGGCCATCTCCGTGCACCGCTCCTGCCCCATGGAGTCGGCCTTCGCGTTCAGCGGCACCGTCAGCTTGCCCTGGTCGTCGGGCGCCAGCGTCTTGGTGCCCGCCTTGAGCCGCGTACCCGTCGGGAAGCGCGTGCCCACGACCTGCTTGAGCCAGGTGGTGGGGCCGTCGAGCAGCGCCTTGACGCTCTCCGTCACGGGGTCTATGCGCTGGCGTATGTAGACGGGGTCGGCGACGAGCCCTTCCTGGCCGCCACCGGTCGCCCCGGACGAACGCGTCGCGAAGTAGTACTTGTTGACGGACCAGTAGATGCGCTGGAAGTCGGACTGTCCGAGCACGACGCCCTGCGGCACCCGGTCTATCCGCCACTCCTTGCCGTTCGGCCCGTCCTGCTGGGTGAGGTGCACGCTCTGGTTGTACGCCTCGCTGTCGAGCTGGTAGGCGTGCTCGTCGTCCACGATGGCGACCTTGCGGCCGGTCAGCGGGAACGTACGGCCCGTGTCACCGTCCCCGACGCTGCCCCTCCCCGTGCTCGGCCCGCTCTCCAGCACCGTGGTCTGCACGTCGGGGTTCCAGCCCTTGGACGCTTCCTTGGTCAGATACTTGCGCGCCATCGCGAACTCGGGGTCGTCGCTGGTCAGCGCCTCGAGGAAGCCCTGAACGATGTCCACGGGGCCGGCGTCCTCCCCCGGCGGCATCGCGTAGACCCGGACCTGCGACTGCGAGTCCGGCCGCTGGGAGGCGTCGACCGCCTTGAGGTTCCCGCTGTCGGGCATCGAGGCACACCCCGCGAGCAGCACCCCGCAGGAGCCGAACAGCACACCGGCCCGCAGCGGACGCCGGCGAGCGCGGCGTTCGTGGTCAGCGGCCACGGGAGGCCTCCCCTTCCCTCGCGGGATCCGTTTCCGTCTCGCTCGCGCGATCCGCGTCCGTCGCGGTGTCCGTCACGGCGTCCGTCGCGTTGTCCGTCGCCGGTTCACCAGGGCCGTCGTCCAGCGGCCTCCGCGGCACCACCCGCGCCCCGCTGCCCGGCAACGCGGTGGGGTCCACCGTGGTGGCCGTCCGGGCGAGCCGCGGCGCGATCGGCGCCCTCGCGGGCACGGGCGGCGGCACCCGTTCCGAGACCGAGGGCTGCGCGGGCACCGTGGCGAGCTTGTTCGCGCCGCCGAGCGGCAGACCCGCGTCGTTCAGGCCGCGGTGACGCCGCGAATCGTCGGGCTCCAGCGGTATCGGCGATCCCCGCAGCGCCTCGTCCGCCGTGCGCGGCAGCGTCAGACGGAACTGCGAACCGCCGCCGGGCTCACCCCACGCCTGCAGCCAGCCGCCGTGCAGCCGCGCGTCCTCGAGCGCGATGGAGAGCCCCAGGCCCGTACCACCGGTGGTACGCGCGCGTGCCGGGTCGGCCCGCCAGAAGCGGCTGAACACCCGGGTCGCCTCGCCCGGCTTCAGCCCCACTCCGTAGTCCCGCACCGCGACCGCGACCGCACCGCCCGCCACCGCCAGCCGCACCACGACGTCCTGGCCCTCGCCGTGCTCCACGGCGTTGACCACGAGGTTGCGAAGGACCCGCTCCACACGGCGCGCGTCGGCCTCGGCCACCACGGGCTGCTGGTCCCCGACGATCCGTATGTGCGTCCCCTTGCGCTCCGCGAGCGGCTCCGCGCCGCCCACGACACGTCGTACGACCTCACGCAGGTCTATCGGCTCGGCCTCCAGGGCCGCCGCGCCCGCGTCGAACCGGCTGATCTCGAGCAGATCCGCGAGCAGCGTCTCGAAGCGGTCCAGCTGATCGGCGAGCAGCTCGGCCGACCGCGCCGTCACCGGATCGAAGTCCACGCGCGCGTCATGGATGACATCGGCCGCCATCCGTACGGTCGTCAGCGGCGTACGCAGCTCGTGCGAGACGTCCGAGACGAACCGGCGCTGCATCCGCGAGAGCTCCTCCAGCTGCTGGATCTTGAGCTGGAGGTTCTGCGCCATCTTGTTGAAGGCCTCACCGAGCCGCGCGATGTCGTCCTCACCGGTGACCTTCATGCGTTCCTGAAGGCGCCCGGCCGACAGCCGCTCGGCGATTCCGGCGGCCATCCGCACCGGTGTCACGACCTGGCGCACCACCAGCCAGGCGATGGCGCCGAGCAGCACCACGACGAACAGACCCGCCGTGGCGAGCGTCGTCCTGACGACGCCGAGGGACTCCTCCTCCTGCGTCAGCGGGAAGAGGTAGTACAGCTGGTAGGCATTGCCGTTCAGGTCGTTCAGACGCTTGCCGATGACCAGGCCCGGCTGGGCGTCACGGCCGTCGTTGAAGACGATGCGCGTATTGCTCTGATACGCCCTGGTGCCCTTGTCGACGCTGTCGCGCAGCGACTCGGGCACGCTCTGGATCGGGTCCACGCCCCCCGAGGCACGCGGCCCGCGCACGCCGGCGCCGTCGGCCGTGGACGTCGGGCTCAGCGTCACCACGTTGAACGCGCTCTGACCACCGCTGGAGAGCTGCTCGACCAGGTCGGACATCCACACGGCGGTGGGCTGCGTGGCCCCTCCGTCGGACGTGCCGCCGCCGCTCTCCTGCCCGGAGCGCGGCCGGGCGGAGTTCGCCTCGTCCTGGGCCGCCCTGAAGCCACCGTCGGCCTGGCTCTGCGAAGCCTTCACCTTGGCCTTGAGCAGGCCGTTGTTCACCGAGCTCATCACCGCGAAGCCCAGCATCAGGACCACGCCGAGCGACATGAGCAACGTCGTGACGACGACCTTCAGCTGGATGTTGCGCCGCCACAGCCGCAGGGCAGGCAGCAGCGGACGGCGCACCCAGCGCACGAAGAGCCTCAGGACGGGGCTGCCCTGCACCCCGTCCTGCAACAGCAGACCACCGTCGAGGAGCCGCCCGAACGTCGAGCCGCGCCGCGTCGGACCCCCAGTCCGCCCCGAGCGGCCGCCCGGAGCCGGAGCCCCGGGCGGTGTCGCGGGGGAACTGTCCCGGGACATGTCAGCTCGGTCCGGCCTTGTAACCGACACCACGGACGGTCACCACGATCTCCGGACGCTCGGGGTCCTTCTCGACCTTCGAGCGCAGCCGCTGCACGTGCACGTTCACCAGCCGGGTGTCGGCCGCGTGGCGGTAGCCCCAGACCTGCTCGAGCAGCACCTCACGCGTGAACACCTGCCACGGCTTGCGGGCCAGCGCCACGAGCAGGTCGAACTCCAGAGGCGTCAGCGCGATCGACTGCCCCTCGCGCTTCACGGAGTGCCCCGCCACGTCGATGACCAGGTCACCGATGGCCAGCTGCTCCGGCGCGGGCTCCTCGGACCTCCGCAGCCGCGCCCTGATGCGGGCGACGAGCTCCTTCGGCTTGAAGGGCTTCACGATGTAGTCATCGGCGCCGGACTCGAGCCCGACCACGACATCCACGGTGTCACTCTTCGCCGTGAGCATGACGATCGGCACCCCGGACTCCGCCCTGATCAGGCGGCACACCTCGATCCCGTCACGGCCCGGCAACATCAAATCCAGCAGTACAAGATCCGGCTTTGCCTCCCTGAAAGCGGCCAGCGCCTTGTCGCCATCAGCTACGAACGACGGCTCAAAACCTTCACCACGCAGCACAATCCCGAGCATCTCGGCCAGTGCGGTGTCGTCGTCGACGACAAGGACTCGTCCCTTCATGCCTGACATCATCCCATTAGCTCATCGATACCTGGCGTGACCTGGCACACAGCTCGCCCAGGCCCCCTGCTGTCACGGGCGAAACGACGCCCTCCTCGGTGACGATCGCCGTCACCAGCTCCGGCGGCGTCACATCGAAGGCGGGGTTGTACGCCTGGGTCCCCAGAGGTGCCACCGCCGTCCCGCCTCCCGCCTCGAACCCGGTCACCGGCACATGGGGCGCCGTGACCTCCGTCACTTCATGACTCGGCCGCTGCTCCACCTCGATGGACGCTCCGTCCGGGGTGTCCGGGTCCACGGTCGTGACCGGTGCCACCACGATGAACGGCACGTGGTGGTAGCGGGCGAGCACCGCGAGCGGATAGCTCCCCACCTTGTTGGCCACCGAACCGTCGGCCGCGATGCGGTCGGCACCGATCAGCACGGCATCCACCTCACCCGCCGCGAACAACGACCCCGCCGCATTGTCCGTAAGCAAGGTGTACGCCATTCCGGCCCGCGCCGCCTCATACGCGGTCAGCCTCGAACCCTGCAGCAAGGGTCGCGTCTCGTCCACCCACAGCCTGCGAAGACGCCCCTGCCGGTGCGCGGCAAGGGCCACCGCGAAGGCCGTGCCCTCCCCGCCGGACACCAGGGCCCCCGTGTTGCAGTGGGTGAGGATCCGGTGGCCGCCGCCCGGCAGCATCTCGTCGAGCAGCGCGAGCCCGTGCTCCGCCATCTTCCCGCTGGCCTCGGCATCCTCCCGGTGCAGCGCCCGCGCGGCCGCCAGTGCGGCGGCGCCCGCCCGCTCCGGATCCGCGCCGTCCGCGACCGCCGCGCGGTAGGCCGTCAAAGCCCTGCGTACGCCGTACCCGAGATTGACCGCGGTGGGCCTGGCTCCCGCGAGCGCGACCGCCGCCTCGTCCACGTCGAAGCCGCGTACGGCGGCCAGCGCGACGCCGTACGCACCGGCTATGCCGAGCAGCGGCGCCCCGCGCACCGCCAGCGTGCGGATCGCCTGCACCAGGGCCGGCGCGTCCGTGCACACCAGCTCGGTCTCCTCACCGGGCAGCCTGGTCTGGTCGAGGAGGACCAGCACGGGGCCCTCGGGCGGCTCGGCCCAGCGGATCGCGGAGATCGCCGGGTTCGCCTCTTTCACGGGATTCGTCGGGGTCTGGATCGGCCGGATGTCCTCGCCTGATTGCGCGTACTGATCAGCCATCCGCCCAGTCTGCCCCGTACCTGACGGACAATTGAAGGTGTGCAGCCCATACGCTGCCCGGTCCCCGCACGGGTGTGCCGTGGCACGATGGCTGGCAACCTGCCGCCGCGACCGCGGACGGGCACCGTGAAGGAGCGACGATGAACGACACTCCGGGCTGGGCTTCGCCCGGATCTGCCCCCTCCGACGACGGCAAGGACTCCGGCGAGCCCGGACCCACCGAGCCCGCGGACCAGCCCGAAGCTCCCGCATCGAAGTGGTCCAAGGAGCAGCCGCCGCCCGCCCAGTGGTCCGCCCCCAGCCCACCGGCACCCGGCCAGACACCGCCCCCGCCACCACCGCCGCCCGGCGGCGGCTGGGGTGGCGGACACCCCGGCGGCCCTGGCCCGGGTGGGCCCGGTGGCCCCGGCCGCTACCCCGGCTGGGGCGCGTGGCAGGGCCCGCCGCCCGCCGCCAAGCCCGGCGTCATCCCGCTGCGGCCCCTCGGCGTCGGCGAGATCCTGGACGGCGCGGTCTCCACGATGCGTACGTACTGGCGCACGGTGCTCGGCATCTCCCTGGCCGTAGCCGTGTTCACGGAGATCATCGTCATCCTGCTCCAGGGCCTCGTCCTCGACGACAGCGCGAGCACGGAAGCCCTCGACGACCCGAGCGCGACCGTCGGCGAACTGACCCGTGCCCTGGGCGACACCCTGCTGAGCTCCGGCGTGGTCCTGCTGATCACGCTGCTCGGCACGATCGTCGCGACCGCCCTGCTCACGATGGTCACCAGCCGCGCCGTCCTCGGTAAGTCGGTCAGCACGGCCGAGGCCTGGCAGGACGCCAAGCCGCAGCTGCCGAGGCTGATCGGCCTGACGCTGCTGCTCCCGCTCATCGGCATGGCGGTCGTCGCCGCCGGCAGCCTGCCCGGCGTGCTGATCGCGACGGCCGGGGCATCGGACGCGGGCATCAGCCTCGCCGTGCTCGGCGGATTCGCCGCCCTCGTCGTCGCCATCTGGCTCCTTGTCCGCTTCTCGCTCGCCTCGCCCGCCCTGATGCTGGAGAAGCAGGGCGTGAAGAAGTCGATGACCCGCTCGGCGAAGCTGGTCCGCGGCTCCTGGTGGCGGGTGTTCGGCATCCAGCTGCTCGCCGCGATCATCGCCAACGTGGTCGCGTCGATCATCGTCATCCCCTTCACCCTCATCGCGGGCGCGCTGAGCGGCGACGGCGTCACCGGCTTCCTCGACAGCGGCACCGGAGACCTCGGCTGGACCTTCCTGATCGTCAGCGGCGTCGGCTCGGTCATCGGCTCGATGCTCACGTTCCCGATCACCGCCGGCGTCACGGTCCTCCTCTACGTCGACCAGCGGATCCGCCGGGAAGCCCTGGACCTCGAACTGGCGCGCGCGGCGGGCCTCCAGGGCGACAACGGCTCCAGCGCCCCCGGAACCCCGGGGAGCTGATGCGGTGACGGGGGCACTGCACGGTCTCGTACGTCCACGACTACGACTCGCCGGTGACGACGACCCACCGGTGACGATCCCGCGTGCCCCCGCGCGAGAGGCAGCCGAGCGCGAACTCTCCGACCCCGCCTATCACCAGAACGACCCGAGCCTCCTGCAACGCGGCCTGAACCGCTTCTGGGAGTGGGTCGACGACCTGTTCTCCGCCGCCTCGGGGGCAACCCCGGGCGGCGGCCTCGGGCTCCTCGTCATCATCATCGCCGTACTGGCCGTCATCGCGGCCCTGTGGTGGCGCCTCGGCACCCCGCACCGCGCCCGCACCTCGTCCTCCCCCGCCCTCTTCGACGACCGCCCTCGCACCGCCGCGGAACACCGCGCCGCCGCCGAGGCACACGCCGCCCAGGGGCACTGGAACCAAGCCGTCCAGGAACGCATGCGCGCGATCGTCCGCTCCCTGGAGGAACGCGCCCTCCTGGACCCCCGCCCCGGCCGCACAGCGGACGAAGCAGCGGCAGAGGCCTCCCGAACCCTCCCGACCCACGCCACGGAACTCCAGGCGGCAGCCCAGTCGTTCGACGCCATCACCTACGGCGCCCGCACAGCCACAAAGCCGACGTACACCCGCCTGACCACCCTGGACAATTCCCTGACCCAAACAAAACCAACCCTCCCGCACACCCCCCAGGGAGCCCCCAGTTGACGGCCCCCCAGGACCCCCCGACCCCCGACCCCGCCGACAGGACGCACGGTGGCGCGGACACGGGCGACCTCCGCGCCGGCGGGAGCGACACCGGCACCTACACCGGCACCGGAGCGGCCACCTCCGCCCGCGCCACCACGGCCATCGCCCCCTCCACGCCGGCGCCCGCACCCGGCCCCGGGGACGCCCCCGGCCCCGGCACCCCCACCTCCTCAAGCCCCACCCCCCGCCAGCTCTGGACCAAGACCCGCGGCATCCTCCTCGCCCTGGTAGTCCTCCTGGCAGCCGCCATCGCCATCGCGGCCGTCCGCTCCGGCGCCCAGCACGGCCGCCTCGACCCGCGCTCGGCCGACCCGTACGGCAGCCGCGCCGTCGCCGAACTCCTCGCGGACCGCGGCGTGTCCACCCGCGTGGTCACCACCTCCGAAGAGGCCAGAGCAGCGGCAGGCCCGGACACCACGCTCCTGGTGACCACCCCCGACCGGCTCACCGCACACCAGCAGTCCCGCCTCCGCGCGGCCACCGAGGACTCCCGAGGCCGCACCGTCCTCCTCGCCCCTGGCACCCCCTCGGTCAGCACCCTCGCACCGGGGGTCACCGCGGACGCCACCCCCAGCCTCGACTCGACGCTCTCCCCCCGCTGCGACCTCCCCACCGCCGAACGCGCGGGCTCCGCCGACGTCGGCGGCCTCCGCTACGACACCCTCGCCCCGAAAGCCGACGCCTGCTACATCAGCGACGGCCTTCCCAGCCTGCTGCGGCTCCCGGCCGCAGAGGGCCCCGGCGACACCGTCGTACTCGGCGCCCCCGACATCCTCTTCAACGACCGCCTCGACGAGCAGGGAAACGCCTCACTGGCCCTGCAACTTCTCGGCTCCCACCCGAACTTGGTCTGGTACCTCCCCTCCCCCGCCGACGACGCGGCGACCGACGACACCGCCGACCGCGACTTCTTCGACCTCATCCCCGACGGCTGGCTCTGGGGCACCCTGCAACTCACCGTCGCCGCCGCACTCGCCGCCCTGTGGCGCGCCCGCCGCCTCGGCCCGCTGGTCCCCGAACGCCTCCCCGTGGCCATCCGCGCCTCCGAAACCGTCGAAGGCAGAGCCCGCCTCTACCGCAAGGCGAACGCCCGCGACCGCGCGTCCGCCGCCCTCCGCTCGGCCACCCGCACCCGCATCGCCCCCCTCATCGGCGTCTCCCCCACCCAGGCGCACGCACCCGAGACTCTGCTCCCCGCCCTGTCCGCCAGGCTCCGCACCCCCGGCCAGGACCTGCACCCCCTCCTCTTCGGCCCACCCCCCGCCGACGACGCAGCCCTCATCACCCTCGCCGACCAACTCGACGCCCTTGAAAGAGAGGTACGTACTTCATGATGGACCCGACCACTGACAACGCCGAGAGCTCCGGCAGCGCCCGCTCCTCCCTGGAGTCCCTGCGCACCGAGATCGCCAAGGCCGTGGTCGGCCAGGACCCCGCGGTGACGGGCCTCGTCGTGGCCCTCCTCTGCCGAGGCCACGTCCTCCTCGAAGGCGTACCCGGCGTGGCGAAGACCCTGCTCGTCCGCGCCCTCGCCGCATCGCTCGAACTCGACACCAAACGCGTCCAGTTCACCCCCGACCTGATGCCGAGCGACGTCACCGGCTCCCTCATCTACGACGCACGCACCACCGAGTTCTCCTTCCAGCCCGGCCCGGTCTTCACCAACCTCCTCCTCGCCGACGAGATCAACCGCACCCCTCCCAAGACCCAGTCCTCCCTCCTCGAAGCCATGGAGGAACGCCAGGTCACGGTGGACGGCACCCCTCGCCCACTCCCCGAGCCCTTCCTCGTCGCGGCCACCCAGAACCCGGTCGAGTACGAAGGCACTTACCCCCTCCCCGAAGCCCAGCTGGACCGTTTCCTCCTCAAGCTCACCGTCCCCCTCCCCTCCCGCCAGGACGAGATCAACGTCCTCACCCGCCACGCGGAAGGCTTCAACCCCCGCGACCTCCACGCCGCCGGCATCCGCCCCGTCGCGGGCCCCGCCGACCTGGAGGCAGCCCGCGCCGCGGTCGCCAAGACATCGATCTCCCCCGAGATCACCGCCTACGTGGTGGACATCTGCCGCGCCACCCGCGAATCCCCGTCCCTCACCCTGGGCGCCTCACCCCGCGGCGCGACCGCGCTCCTCTCCACGGCCCGCGCCTGGGCCTGGCTGACGGGCCGCGACTACGTCATCCCCGACGACGTGAAGGCCCTCGCCCTCCCCACCCTCCGCCACCGCGTACAACTCCGCCCGGAGGCCGAGATGGAGGGCGTGACGGCGGACTCCGTCATCAACGCGATCCTCGCCCACGTCCAGGTCCCCCGCTGATGGCCCTCACCGGCCGCACAGCCCTCCTGGCGGCACTCGGCAGCCTCCCCGTAGGCATCTGGGAATCCAGCTGGACCGGCATCCTCGCCGTGAACGCCCCCCTGGCCCTGGCCTGCGCCTGCGACTTCGCCCTGGCCGCTCCCGTACGCCGCCTCGGCCTGACCCGCGCGGGCGACACCTCCGTACGACTCGGAGAATCCGCCGACGTCGAGCTGACCGTCACCAACCCCTCCGGCCGGCCCTTGCGCGCCCAACTCCGCGACGCCTGGCCCCCCAGCAGCTCGCAGCCAGGCACCGACATCGAGGCATCCCGCCACCACGTGACGATCCCTCCGGGCGAACGCCGCCGCCTCACCACCCGCCTGCGGCCCACCCGCCGAGGCGACCATCAGGCCGACCGCGTCACCATCCGCTCATACGGCCCCCTGGGCCTCCTCACGCGCCAGGGCAGCCACAAGGTCCCGTGGACACTCCGGGTCCTGCCCCCCTTCACCAGCCGGAAGCACCTCCCGTCCAAGCTGGCCCGCCTCCGCGAACTCGACGGCCGCACCAGCGTGTTGACCCGCGGCCAGGGCACGGAATTCGACAGCCTCCGCGACTACGTCCCCGGCGACGACACCCGCTCCATCGACTGGCGCGCCACCGCCCGCCAGTCCAACGTCGCCATCCGCACCTGGCGCCCCGAACGCGACCGTCACATCCTTCTGGTCCTCGACACCGGCCGCACCTCGGCGGGCCGGGTCGGCGACGCCCCGCGCCTCGACGCCTCCATGGACGCGGCCCTGCTCCTCGCCGCCCTGGCCTCCCGAGCGGGAGACAGAGTGGACCTCCTCGCGTACGACCGCCGGGTACGAGCCCTGGTCCAGGGCAAGGCCGCAGGTGACGTGCTCCCCTCGGTCGTCAACGCCCTGGCCACACTTGAACCCGAACTCGTCGAAACGGACGCCAGAGGCCTGACCTCAACAGCGCTCCGCACCGCGACCCGCAGCTCACTCATAGTGCTGCTGACCAGCCTGGACGCAGCCCCCATCGAAGAGGGCCTGCTCCCGGTGCTCTCCCGCCTCACCCAACGCCACACCGTCCTCGTGGCCTCGGTCGCGGACCCACACATAGAGCAGATGTCCAAGGCCCGGGGAACCACAGAGGCCGTGTACGACGCCGCAGCCGCCGCCCAGGCCCACGCGGAACGCCACCGCACAGCAGAACAACTGACGCGCCACGGCGTAACAGTCGTGGACGCGACCCCCACGGACCTGGCCCCCGCATTGGCAGACGCATACCTGTCCCTAAAGGCAGCCGGCCGTCTGTGAAGGGGCGAATTGGCCTTGAACGCAGAAAACCCCCGCACCCAGAGGGTGCGGGGGTTTCCCGTTAATAATAGTTCGGCGGCGTCCTACTCTCCCACAGGGTCCCCCCTGCAGTACCATCGGCGCTGTGAGGCTTAGCTTCCGGGTTCGGAATGTAACCGGGCGTTTCCCTCACGCTATGACCACCGAAACACTATGAAACTGTCAACCGCACCGTAGTCGTGGCCCGACATACGGGGTTGTTCGTGGTTTCAGAACCAACACAGTGGACGCGAGCAACTGAGGACAAGCCCTCGGCCTATTAGTACCAGTCACCTCCACCCGTTACCGGGCTTCCAGATCT